>MGZZ01000163.1:1748-13263 GCA_001802795.1 Ignavibacteria bacterium GWC2_36_12
AATGCTTTCACTGTTCCTTCAGGGGTTATCAATTCGCTAAAACCTATTTTCCAGATTCCAAATTCATCCTGTGAGAATGGAATCGTATATTGTTTTTCAATCTTATCTTTTTTAACTGATACTGTAACAGGATAGAATTTTTCTTTAGCATTTAAAGAATCAATTTGGACAATTTTAATCCTATCGGGACTAACCTGAAAATCTTTCGAACTGAGTTTAAAAATGATTGAATCGGGTGGGTGGTACCTTCTTAAAATAAAATTTCCGGACCAGTATCCATAAATTATATTATAAAATTTACAATCATAAATATTTTCCACTGAACATATAATAAATTTTTTATCTTCAGAGTATATTTTCGCTTGAATCCGGATCTCAATAGGACAATATTCCCCATTATATTTTTGAGGAGAAATTAGAATTTCTCCAACTTCAAACGGCAGGTTAACTGATTGAAAATACTGAATTAATCTTTTTTTCACTTCACTATCTGCGGGAGGTTCTTGTGAGCATCCCAAGGGAAATAAAGACAGAAAGCTAAAAATTAAAATGTATTTCTTTTTCAAGTTAGATCAGTTGGTTAATGGTTAGATGCTTTTGGCTTTCTTAATTCATCCTTGCTGAGAAACCAAATTCCGTCTTTACTGTAACGTACTATTGAATAGTTTTCTTTAATAAGCTTGACAGTTTCAGATGATAAATCCGGTATAAGCTTCCAATAGCCGGAATCTAAAAAAATATAAACAGGTTTATTTTTTAGTATTTGCTCATTTAATTTAACCCATTGTTCAGGAAGTATTAAACTTAAAACCCATCCGTTTAATGGAACTGCCGGATGTCTTCCCGATAAGTAATAAAATAAAGGTAAACCTATTACATAAATTTCACCCTGAATGCTCTCAGGTTCAGTTAAAATATCGAGATTTCTGTAAACGTACGGGTAGTCATTTTCTTTGGCACGGAGGCTTGCTATTACTTCCTTTCTTGATTCGCTTGTTTGAGCAGATACATACTTTATAAAGAATTTTGTTTTACCGGCTGCCTCGTGAATGGTTGGAAAAAATAATATGAAAAATGTTAATACAAGTACAATTTTACCTTTCCAGGAATTAACAAAATTCATTTTTTTTACACCGTATATCAAAAAATCGATTGAGGTAAGGAATAAAATTCCAACAGGTACATTTAAAAGCTGCAAGTGATAATCCCACCACGATGTGCGGGTTATAATTATAATTATTGTACCGAGGATGAGCCAAAAAATAAGATTTAACAAAATTAAGTTTCTCTTATACCAAAGAATAATGAAAATACCAAATGTTGCCAGAGCCAGCATAGGATAAAATTTATCGATATACCAAAGAAAAAGGTTATATAGTTTACTAAAACCACCCACAGGAATTTCTGTTACTAATCTTGGAGGATAAACAAAAAAAGTTTTATAGACCACTCCTAAAAGATCCATTTTCAAAAAGTAAATAAACAAAATAATGATCGGCAGAAAAAAACCTAAAGCGAGCGGCAAAAGATATTTTGTGAGTATAATAGAAAGCTTTTCTTTTTGCTTGAATATCAAGTTCAAAAAGATACTGAGCCAAAAAACTCCTACTATAGGAAGAAATATTAATTTAAATGTTATAACTATTCCGCCCATTAATCCGGAAAAAAACATTAGCGATTTTTTTTTGGTTTCACTCTTTAATGATGCAACTGCAAGCCACACTGTTGTAAACAAGAAAAAATTAATTAATGCTTCAACCTGCGTTAAAAAATAAACTGTACATGAGGAATAGAATATTCCTGCTGTAAATAATGGTGCTAAACTGGCAGAGAATTTATTTTCGAAAACATTAGAGTGTTTAAAAGCTATGATTAAAATAAGAGATAAAGAAAGCCAACAAATTAATTCAAACAAATGTATTCCAATCTCGGAAAAACCAAATAAAGTGCCGGCAATGTAGAAGAAGTAATAAATTCCGGGGGGTTTGAAATCCCAAAAATCTCTGTATAATACCTTTCCCCTTACCATTTCCTGTGCGCCTGTAATAAAGAGTGATTGGTCATCTCCCAGCGGGTAGGGCAAATTAATAATTCCCAGAGCTGCTATTGCTGCCAGAACAATAAAATCGAGTTTTGTTAACTGAAGGTTTCGAAAAAAAGAGATCATTTGATCATTAATTTAGTAAAAAAAGTGCATTCAGGAGATAACAAGTTTAAGTCCATAATATAATCGAAAAGAGCTTATCGAATATTTCGGAAATGCAATTTTGTCCTTCATTTTAAAATATTTTAATAATGTAGGTATAATGTAGTTTCTTCTGTCTTCATAATCTTTTTTTGCATTTTCACCGGTTAAGATTTTTAAACCCGCATCAAGTAATTCAGAAACTCCCGGCGTAATTATTATTAAGCATCCGTTTTTCTTTAAGACCCTTCTGATTTCTAAACATGCCTCATTCAGCTTATCTATAAACTCGATAGAACTTATCGCCACTATACAGTCAAAGAATTCATTTTCAAGAGGCATATTAACTGCACTCCCCGATATAAGTTTCGATTTAATATTATTCTTCTCAAGGATCTCTTCAACTTGTTTGTTCTTTGTATGTATGTCTATTCCAAACAACTCGTTTGTGAAATCAGAAATGGTTGGTAAAAATATTCCGCTCCCGTAACCAATTTCTAAAAGCCTGTCGTATTTTCTATCACCAAGCAGTTTTAAGCAGAGCTTAAACCGCTTAAGCTGAATATATTTAATTACGCTTTTGTAGTTCCAGTCGGCATGATCTACGGGACCTGTAGTAATTAAGTCTTTTTTAGGAAGCAGATTAATTTTGTGCATCATCCATCGATAAAATATCTATGCCTGTTGATGGGAATTATTCTTAAATAAACGGGCATGAAAGCTCATATTTACTAATTCGAAGTTATATGATAACTGGTTTATAACCTTAATAAATAACTCGGTTTTTTTTCCACTATTTACGTTCATTCCCGGGAAGAAACTTAGCTCAGGAACCATGTCTCCACCAATTAAATCCAAAGGATGCAAGAGGAAACTTGGGGAAGTTTTTGTCATTTTACAAAAAGTTATTGCTGTGCTTAAATACAGTTTCATTAGCAAGGGGGAAATATTGTTCAAATAAATCAGGTAGCTTAAATGAAATGGCGTTTTTATAAATGGAATTGTTGTTACGGGTATTTCCAATAATTCTTTGACTCCGTCAAATTTCCAGAAATATGGTTTTACAGATCTGAATCCATCTTTAAAGGATCCAAATAATTTCTTTCTCTCTTTTTTTTCTTCGGGAGTTAATTTTGCAGTTCTAAAATAGTAGAAACGTGCAAAAGGTCCTATAAAAGTCGGCAGGGTAGAGGCATCATAATCATAGCCAAGCTCGGATAAAACTTCGATTAAATTTTTGCTCCAGCTAAAACCAGGCCCTCTGAATCCGTTAGGTTTCTTTCCTGTAACATTTTCTATGTGTTTTTCAGCTGTTAGTATTTCATCCCTGATTTTTTCCTTTTGGTATAAATGCAGCCAGGATTCATGGTGAAACGAATGATTTCCAACCTCGTGTCCGTGCTTAACTATTTGTGAAAGATACTCTTCGTTTTTCTCTAAAGCGGCATCCTGCCCCACAATAAAAAAAGTAATTTTTAGATTTAATTGATTAAGTAAATCGAGTACATGCGGTATAAATCTATCGAAATAGGAAGGGAACTTTTCCCAGCCGGAATCACCGTGAATTTTCATATAAGACCATTGGTTATCAAGATCTAATGATACGCTGGCTATATTTTTATTTCCAATTGTGATTTGTTGTCTATATTTATTTGGATATCATATAAATAAAAAATTAACTGGAATCAGATTTCTTTTTCAAACGATCTTCTTATTGTAAACTGCGGTTTTTTAGTCTGGGAAATAAAAATTCTCCCTATATATTCACCTATCATGCCAATAGCAATTAGTTGAATACCCGCAAATATAAATATAGAAACAGCAAGAGCTGCAAATCCAACAGGTAGTTTTGGGCTAGAAAGCTTTTCAAAAAAAGTATAAATACCGAGAACAAGTCCCACGAGTGCAAAAACAAACCCAAGAATTATTGAAATCCTTAAAGGGAGAATGGAAAAATTTGTAAACATATTTAACCAAAGTGCTACTAATTTCTTGAAGGTGTAATTCGAACTACCATGTTCTCTTTCTTGATGTTCAACTTTTAGCTGTCCAATATTACTTGTTGTTCTCAAAAGAAGTCCATCTAAATAAGGATAGGGTCGATCATACTTAATTATTTCATCTACTGTAAACTTATTTATTATTTTAAAACTTGAAAGATAAAGATCTTTCGGTTTTCGCAGCATATAATTTGCCAATATATCATTAAATTTACTTCCCATATTTCTAAAAAATGAATGAAACTTTCGATCATAACAGGTATAAACAACATCATAATTATGAGCAGTTGTATAAGAAACTAATTTAATAACTTCATTAACAGGATTTTGAAAATCATCATCCATTATTACGATATAATCTCCGCAAACTTTATTAAGCCCTGCCATTACCGCATTATGCTCTCCAACATTCTTAGCAAGTGAATAAAACCTAATTACATCTTTAAACTTTTCAAATAAACCGATGCAAATTTTTTCTGAATTATCTTTCGAGCAATCGTTAACAAGAATAATTTCGAGTTTATATTGGTTGCTCAATTTTTCAATGAGAAGGTTAACCAATCTCTCAATAGTAGCTCCACTGTTGTATACCGGAATAACTATAGATAAATTAATTTTTTCTTGCATAATAAATTATACTTACTAATCAGTTTGCCCGAATACCATAAGCATTATTGTAATTAGAGTTATTTTTTCACCAATAAATTTAATGGCGAGGTCCGAACCGATAAACACAGTCCCTCGGTAATTAGTATATTTTTTGATTTAAAAATATCAAATTCATTTTTCATAAATATAAGTTAAATTTTTAATTTGTTGAAAACCTAATTAGTGAAATCTTCCCTGGATAAATAATTCCTGTTTTGAATAAAGCAATGAATGTGAGAAAAAGCCAGACTGTTAGATGAGAAATAAAAGGATTAACAAGCATTATTAAATAAACGAATAAAATTATTGGGAAAGTCACTCTGAGGTCTAAATCACCGGAATTTGTGTAATAAATAATAAGCCCAATTAAAGGAATTATCAAAGGACTATATGAATCTATTGAGCCAGGATAAAGTAACAGAGTAGTTATAACTATTAGAGCAAATGCCAGATTAGAATCTTTCTTCTTTAGTTTAAGAGCAAAATAAAAAGATGATAATGAAATAATCCCCGATGTAATTAAAAAGATTGGATGGAATACCGGGCTTGATCCGACAAAATCGAAGTTCGTAAGTCTAATTATTGTAGCGAGCAAAGATTGGTTAATCCATTCGGAATAAAAAGTTCCAGGCACACCCCTTGAAACGGGATTATCAATGAAGTATGTAAGAAATGTTTCTGTACCTAAAACAGATACTGTTGCTAAGCTAATAATAACTAACGAACAAATTGAGTAAAGAAGAGGTTTCCATTCTCTTCTGAGAAGGGGATATACAAATAGAATTACAAGCATTGGTTTTAAACAAAAACCAATAGCAAGCCATATTCCATAATAAGGTTTTTCCCTATACTTCCAGGCTAAAAGCATAGGAAGCATAAAAATAAAAGTGTTGTGTTCAAAGCCGATTGCAGTGTGTGTGCCCGGCAAAGTCAGAAATAGTCCTAGAGTAAAAATAAACCCGACTATTCCACTTTCCCTGAGAAATAATTGCCAGGCAAGATAAATACAAAGAGAAAGACAGACAGCATTAAGAACAACCCATACAAGATGTGCACTATTGAAATCAAAATAACCAAGGAATAAAAAATTAAAAATATTAGGAGGGAAGTATAAAAAGCCTATATTGATTGTCTCGGTAATAAATTCATTATCTGGAGTGTAAGGTAGAATTAGGGTTTCTAAAACTGTAGAGTAGTTTTCCGGCTTGTAGAAGTTTAGTCCTCTCGCCGCAACGTGTCCATGCATAAAAAAACAAAGAAAATCCCATTCCTGGGGGTCTAAAAAATTATTTTCTACAATTCGAAAAAGCCATATTGAACTTAAAGATGTTCCGGTAATAACGCTTCCTGCTTCAAGTGCACGAAAGGATGCAGTTGATTTTTTATATATAAAATAGCTGAAGAGAAGAATAAAAATCACAGAAATAATTTGGAGAAGGCTTCCTGCGACCCTGGTAATAATATGCTGCACTAAATAAGTTGCTATAATTCCTATTATAACAAGCAACATTATCTTAAAAAATTCTTTTTTATTTGTAAAATTCAATTTTATTATAACTTAATAGGAGTTGAAGTATAATTCATTTACGTTCTTCTATACGTGGGACCCTATGTTTTTATTGGTTTAGGTTTTACGAAATTTTTTATAAGAATATTTAAAACAGGCAAATAAATCATCATAAAGAATATTATAAAAAGTGCAGAAAGTATTACTGAAATCTCCGCTCCAAAGTATCCATGAATGTAAGGCTGGTCTCCCAAAGTTCCGTAGAACAAAAACATATTAATATTAAATGCCAGCATAATCCCAATCGCTTCAGTTAAAAATTTTGAATCGTAATTTAGAATTAAAAGAGAAAGGAGTGATGCTAGAAAAAGATGATTTTCGTGAACACCTGTATTAAAAGCAAAGTATATAAGATACCCTATAACTGAGAACTTTAACAAGTTTATAAAACTTTTTTTTTCCTTGAAGCATGCAATTAGCGTTGAAAAGAAAAAGACAAAAAATATAAACTTTGTAAAATAAGATATCTCGCCGCTTTTTATGTAAATAATTTTCATAATACCGTATTCAAAAAAATTCGCTTCAGGATTCAGAAAATAAACTATTCTTGTGATTATCCAGCTTAAATTTAAGGCATAACCACTAAGCATATCTTCTTTCATGGCTCTATCAAAGGTATCGTAAACTTCCCGTCCAAAAATCATAAAAACAAAAACGACTAAAACGACTGAAGGAAGAACAATTTGGCTTGCTATTTTTCCCCATATAATATTTTTAATCTCTTTTAGCGATGAAATATTTAGAATATATAATAAAATGAAAGGCAGAATAATTATGCCCTGCCATTTTATCATAACATTAATGAAATAAAAAATCGTGAAAAGCAAAAAATTTCTGTTATAAAGTGCATATAAAGAGATTAATAGAAATGGGGCAATAAAAATATCAATATATGAGAGTGCCATTGCATTTAAAGTAAAACCAGCTTGTACTGCTATAGCCAAAAGCCAGTTTTTTGTCCAGGCAAGAAATATAAGGGATGTTATTAGAAGAGAACCAAAAATAAATAGTTTTAGTGAGACCAAAACCGAAATATTTGTTAATGCTGAAAACTTTAAGACAAGAGAAAAAATAACATTTGTAAACGGAGGATACATGTCTTTATTGGCGATGTATCCGCCGATCAGACCATGTTCTGAAATATTATTTATCCACAAAAGCCATGCTTCAATATCAACTTCGCCTCTTGAGCGAAGCAAACTAAATGAAAATACACAGGTAATTGCAAATATTACCTGTTGTAAGTTTTTTTGTTTAATAATTTCCATTAAAGAAGAATTATAATTGGACAGGTTATTAATCAGTGAATTTAGAAGATTGCAGAATCAAAGGCAATTTCTTTTTCACAAGTTCCAATGTTTCATTTACATTTAAAGTTCCGTTAATAATATAGGCAGAATTAAGAATATATACTCCGGGAATCGATGTTGAAACCGGAGGAAGATTTTTAGAATAATTTAGTGTTGAAAGTGCAAATACATACTTTGCTCTCGCAACCTGGCAGCATAAAATATCATCTCCCTTTATATGAGGATACATTTTTAATAAAGCTTTAATGAATTCATCTTTAATTTCATCGTCACTTTTTAAGAAGATTGGATCATCAGGTAAAACATATTTAGGGAGGTAGACAAGATTCTTTCCGTTAAACTCTTTCTTATCTACTAAAGCCGACATTTCTATTACGCCTGTAAAAGGAGTGAAAGAATCTGTTATATTGGTAACGTAGTATTTATCTAAAGGTTTCTTTAATACCAGCGAGGCACAAACTACGCCAAGATATTTAATATTTTTTAATCTTTCTTTTTCTGCTTCTGTAAGATCGGGGCAAATTTTTTCTATTATAGGAGAAGGTGTTGTTAAAATTACTTTGTCAAAATTTTCGGTTTCGCCGTTTTCAAATTCCACAGTAACTTCTCCGCTATTGGAGGTATAGACCTTTTTTGAGGAATAACTCGTTTTAATGTTTATTCCATTATTCTCAAGAAGTTCATAATATCTCTTCAGTATTTTTGAATAACCCCCCGGGACATATCCAAACATTTCTTTCTTAAGTCCTTCTCTTCTTGCAGAATACATCCTTTGGATAGTTGTCCATATAAATGCTGCCGAGATATTTTTATAATTTTCACCAAGTTTTGCTCTTAGCAAGGGGAGCCAAATTTTATCGTAAGTTTTGTTTCCAGACCATCGTCGCAACCATTTTTCGACAGGGATTTTTTCTAATCTTTTCCAGTTTTTAATTTTTGATGCAAAATAAATAGTCGCACCAAGTCTTAGTTTATTAATAAGATTAAGGGGGGGAAATAAAAGGAACTCAATTGAATTGGACATTGAATATAATTTTCCGTCTGTATAAAAACCGGTTTTAGTTTCTACCCATTTAATTTCTTTTTCTAGTTCAAGCTCCCTTAATAATTCTCTCAGGTTGGTATCAGATAATAAAATAACGTGATAAAATTTATCCCACGTGACATCATCCAACTTCCAGGCTGAAGTTAAACCGCCAACTTGTTTTGCAGCTTCAAAAAGTGTAACATCATTTCCAGCCTGTTTGAGGCGATGGGCAAGCGTCATACCGAGTACCCCTCCGCCGATAATACCCCATCTCTCTGTCTTTTTTATCATAATTGAAGAAGACTATATACTGACAGTTTTTCTGCTTAGAGCCAGACCGGCAAGAGATGAATAAAATCCTTTGTAAGCAGGTAAATTTTGCACATCGTCCGGATTTGCAATCATACAGCCTGTATTGCAACTGGCAGCTAATGTTTGAACTTCATCGAAGTTAATTTTGTTAAACTCGTTTTCGCAATAATTCTCATTAAAGAAATTAATCAAATCCATTAACTCATTTGCAACACCAGTTTCTACATTTCTAAAACTATTATACACAAAGTCAATGAGTTCATTGTCGGGGAACTTACTTCCTCGTCCTATTCCTGTATAAAGGTTATTCAAACTATTATAAGTTTCTTTTGAAAAAATGTTGCAAGCATCAACAATACTCTTTAATCTGTTGGAATGAAGGATCTTTTCTTTCTGTTCAAAATAGAAATTATGTGCAGTACAAACAAATACATATTCAGCTGATTCAATTGCTTTATCAAAATCTCGTGTGAATATATTTTGAAAATCGTACTTAATAATATTTTGATCGTCTTGTTTTACAAACGGATCATGTATAATAACAGTGCAGTCCTTTTTTAATAATAGTTCTGCAAGTACTAAAGTAGGAGAATTCCGTGTATCTTCCGAATTAAACCTGTAGGCAGCGCCGAGTAAAGCAATTTTTTTATTAAATAAACTTCCGAATTTCCTTTCTGCAAGTTTAATTGTTTCAGAAGGGGATTCATCATTAATTTTCCGGGCATTTAGTATAATACTTAATGAGGTATCTGCTTCAGCCTCAATTTTTCTCCACCATAAAAGAATTCCATCTTTTGGAAGGCAATGACCTCCAACACCAATTGTAGGAACTAATATTCCTCCACTCGGAACAGAATTATAATTTTGGCTGGCATAATCTGCTTGTCCCAATTTTCGATTTACTTCATCTCTTACTTTATAAAAATCAATATCATTTTCATCACAATATCTTACTATCTCAGACGAAAATGCTATACGAACATCCCGGTATGCATTCTCGAGTGTTTTAACTATTTCAGCGGTAATACTGTTTGTTTGAAACAATTTTCCATGGGTCACAATATTAGAATAAAGTTTGTGAATTAGCTTTGGCGTAACCGGATTTATCCCCGCAACTAATTTGTCCGATGTAGTGACTCTTTCTACTAAACGACCCGGCATTACTCTATTAGGGCTGTTTCCCAATAATATATTTTCTCCATCGGTCAGGTTGTATTTTTTAAAATGTTCCTTGATCAGAGTTAACATAGATGAAGGAGCTAACGTTGATTCAAAGATGATAAGCGGAACTTTATCTTCAGGTTTTTCTTTTAATATTTCAGCAAGATTAGTTAATGATTCGAATAGTGGTCCGTAATCCGGGGCGAATCCTTTTTTATCAGTTTGAACACTAACCAAGATTATGTCGGCATCTTTCAGTTCGGAATAATTGTGGCTTGCTCTAAGAAGTTTTTGATTTACAAGTTGCGAAACTATGGAATCTAAGCCAGGCTCAATCCCGCCGATAGTAGATTGACCGGAGTTAATAGCATCTACTTTCCAGCCCGAAAAACGAGAGTTTCTCTGGATAACCACAACTTCTGCAGGCTTATCGCTTCCAATTTTAATTCTGGCATTCGCCAGCAACGCTGCCATGGGCATACCTACTATGCCCGGACCAATTACACCTATCTTTTTAACTGACCATTTATTCAAGAATTCCTGGGTTATTTTCATTATCTGTGATATATGTTAACTCTTATCTATAAATGTTCTAAACCAAAGCTCAAGGCTAAGCATCCCCCAAAGTGTTCTTCCAAACGCTCTTTCGTTGCAAATGTGATTTTCAACAGCCTTTGTATCAAATATACCTCTTTCCCTACATTGTTTTGAAAGAAGTACGTCTTTCAGGAATTGTTGTGCCGAACCTTTAGCCCAAATATGAAGAGGAACAGGAAAACCCATTTTGTCTTTCCTTTCCAATATGGTATTAGGGAGTAAGTTATCTACACATTTTTTTAGTATATACTTCATTTCTGCCCCCTTGAATTTCATTGAAGCGGGCATAGATGCAATAAGTTCAACGATACGATGATCGATAAGAGGTACACGCGACTCAAGAGAAACTGCCATACTTACTCTGTCTTCCACATGTAAAAGAGCAGGCAGATTATTCAGAATATCGTAGTGGGTCATTTTGTTGTAATAAGATAAAGTGTCGGGATGATTAAATAACTTTTGAAATTTCTTGAATAGAGATTCTCTATTATAATTTTTCTGGTATTCTTGTGTAAAGAGATTATGAGAACCATTTTTTCTATCAACAAGATGAAAATACCTTTTATCCATTGGCTCAAAGCTCTCCATTTTTGTAAACTCTTTAAACATCGGGATATAATTTTTTAGATAGGGTAGATTAGGAATTATTGATTGAAGAGAAACAATATGTTCGCCTTCTTCATTATTCTCAAAAATGGCTCCCTTAAG
>MGZZ01000164.1 GCA_001802795.1 Ignavibacteria bacterium GWC2_36_12
TTACGGCAATTTTGGATCAAGGAAATATTTAATTGCAAGTCTCGATCAAAGCTTAAAGAGAATGGGACTCAATTATGTTGATATCTTTTATCATCACCGTCCCGATCCTGAAACTCC
Organism: Ignavibacteria bacterium GWC2_36_12; assembly: GCA_001802795.1. Taxonomy (GTDB): domain Bacteria; phylum Bacteroidota; class Ignavibacteria; order Ignavibacteriales; family Ignavibacteriaceae; genus RBG-16-34-14. The sequence goes on from MGZZ01000164.1 coordinate 118, forward strand.
CCTTGAAGAAACAATGGGTGCACTCGATTATATAGTGAGAAGTGGCAAAGCATTGTATGCTGGAATTTCTCAATACAAACCTGAGGGAACAAAACAAGCAGCACAAATTCTTCGTTCATTGGGAACGCCTTTATTAATTCATCAGCCGAATTACAATATGTTTGATAGATGGATCGAGCAAGGTTTGCTTGATGTTCTTAAAGAAGAAGGGGTTGGCAGCATTGTATTTTCTCCTTTAGCGCAGGGACTTCTTACAGATAAATATTTAAAAGATATTCCCTCAGACTCCAGAGCAGGTAAAGAATATATTCGTTTCTTTAATAGTGATAACGTTACGGAAGCCAAGTTAGCTAAGGTTAGAAAACTGAACGATCTTGCAAAAGAAAGAAATCAATCTTTGGCTCAAATGTCATTAGCCTGGGTCTTAAGACAACCTGTGGTTACAACAGCACTTATTGGTGCAAGTAAAGTATCGCAAATTGAAGATGCAATCGGCGCTTTACAAAATTTGAATTTCAGTAATGATGAATTAAAAAGGATTGATGAAATTTTAAAATAAAAAATCTTACTCCTGCCCTCCCAAAGAGGAAAACTGTATCAGGAGTTGTTTTCTGAAGTTAATACGAGATATATTCTGCTTTTCAACTCAATCTCACCATCTTGCTCTAAGCGTCCAGAATCTTTCAAATACTTGTATAAATTTAGCCGGTTTTTTATTTTTATTCTGACTTTTTTATTTATAAAGGTAAATTTATACTTAAAAAGAATATTGTTTCAATGAAAAAAATCACCTTAATGGTTATTGAAGACAATCGCCTTCTGCGCGAGGGAATCGCGGCTATGATAAAAGAGCAATATGATATGAAAGTAGTAGCTGCACTTGGAACAAGTGAAAACATTCTTCACAAAATAAATACATTAAAGCCTAACGTAGCACTACTTGACCTGGGTTTACGAAATCAGAATAGTTTACAACTTGTTAAAGCTGTTAAGAAAAATTTTTCGGGAACAAAGATAATTGTAATGGACCTTGTCCCTGTACATGAAGAAATCCTTGAATTTGTTCAGGCAGGTGTTTCAGGATTTATACTTAAGGATGCAACGGTCAGTGATTTCCTAAAAACAATCAGGTCTGTAGCCAAGGGGAATAAAATTTTGCCGCCTCACCTTACTGATTCGCTTTTCTCCCAGATTATTGAACATGCAATAAACGGGACAAAGAAATTCAGCCTGATTAAATCGGTACGGATGACAAAACGTGAAAAGCAGGTTATTGGATTAATCGCAGATGGTTTAACAAATAAGGAGATTGCACAAAATCTCCACCTTTCAACTTATACTGTGAAAAGTCATGTTCATAACATTCTTGAGAAACTTGCATTGCATACCCGCGTTCAGATTGCAAAATATGCTCATACTACTGAGGATTTTACGGGCATAGCTGATACCATTTCCCTGATTGACGATTAGTTTTCTCATCTAACAGATGTAGTTCTCTTTTCATCCCTAAGAATGATTGATTTAATTGCTAATAGTTGATAATATACTTAGAGCAAAATCTAAAATTCCCGCAAATACTTATTAGGTTCAGGGAGTAATAAATGAATATACTTTTGGTTTATCCGATGTATCCGGACACGTTCTGGAGTTTTAAACATGCTTTGAAGTTTGTATCAAAGAAAGCAAGTTTTCCCCCGTTAGGACTTTTAACAATTGCCGCAATGTTGCCCGTAAATTGGAATAAAAAACTGATTGACATGAATGTAGATCAATTGATGGACGATGATATTCTTTGGGCGGATTATGTTTTCATCAGTGCGATGTCAATTCAAGGTGAATCTGCAAACCAGGTTATACAAAGATGTAAAAAATTAAACACAAAAATTGTAGCCGGCGGACCCTTATTTACAAGCAGTCCGGAATATTACAAAAACGTTGATCATTTGATTCTCAATGAAGCCGAGATTACACTGCCGCAATTTCTTAATGACCTGAATGATGGGAAACCAAAACAAAAGTACACTTCAGAAAACTGGGCAGACATAGCAACTACACCTTTACCTCTTTGGGAAATTGTACCAACGAAGAATTATACTTCTATGAATCTTCAATATTCAAGGGGATGCCCTTATGATTGTGAGTTCTGTGATATTACAGTTCTTTATGGAAGGAAACCGCGAACAAAAACTAAAGAACAGGTTATTGCAGAATTGGATGAATTATATTTTACAGGATGGAGAGGTCCGGTTTTCTTTGTTGATGATAATTTTATCGGCAATAAAGGAAAACTGAAAAAGGAAATTCTTCCTGCAATAGCCGGATGGATGGAGAGAAGAAAAAATCCTTTTTACCTGAATACGGAAGCATCAATTAATCTTGCAGATGATGATGAATTGATGCAATTGATGGTGAAAGCAGGATTTGAGGCTGTGTTTATTGGAATCGAGTCTCCGAATGAAGAGAGCCTGATTGAGTGTAATAAAACTCAGAACAGGAACCGTGATCTGATCTCAAGTGTAAAGAAAATTCAACGGGCTGGCTTGGAAGTACAGGGAGGATTTATTGTAGGGTTTGATAATGATCCGCCTTCAATTTTTGAAAAGCTTACTAACTTTATACAGGAAAGCGGAATAGTAACTGCAATGGTCGGATTATTAAACGCTCCAAAAGGAACGAAGTTGCAGAAAAGATTAGAAAGCGAAGGAAGAATGCTTAAAGATTTTACAGGGAGTAACACCGATTTTTCAATGAACTTTATTCCGCGGATGGACTCGAAAGCGCTTCTCGATGGATATAAAAAAATCCTGAAAAAAATCTATTCACCCAAACATTATTATGAACGGGTAACACGTTTCATAAAAGACTTTGAACCGAAGAATAAGAAAGTTTTTCATTTTAATCCTAATTATATACTTGCTTTATTCAGATCAATATTCAGGTTAGGAGTTATCGGTGAAGAAAGAGTGTACTACTGGAAATTATTTTTCTGGTCGCTGTTCTGCAAACCAAAGCTTTTTACTTTAGCAATCTTGTTTACTATTTATGGTTTTCACTTCAGGAAAATATCTAACAGCCCTTTTTGAATTATTAAAACGTCTGAACCTGCAAGGATGTAGTCCACTTTTCATCCTTTCGTAGGATTTATTCCAAGGGTATATCTTTGTACCTTCCTACAGTATCTCTCAAAAATAGAAAAGAATTAATAAAAGCTTTCCTAATCGAAAGGAGAAAAAATCATGAGTAAAGGACAGAACACTAAAAAAAGTTCGAAGAAAGAACCACAGAAAACAATGAAGGAAAAAAAAGCCGCTAAAAGAGAAAAGAAAAACGAAAAGGATCACAAAGGATTACTCGATCAAAAATTCAATTAGCAATAAAGCCGTTACTCTTTAAACTGAAAAAAAATTTGTGATTACTAATTCATTAATTAACAGGATTGCCTTTATAGGTAATTATTTGCCACGTCAGTGTGGTATAGCGACGTTTACTACCGATTTGTGCGAAGCTATTGCAAAAAAGTATACCGATACCACATGTATTGCCCTGCCGGTCAATGATTTGCTAACCGGTTATGCATATCCAAGCCGGGTACGATTTGAAATCACGGAGAATGATATCGATTCTTATCTGAGAGCTTCGGACTTTTTAAATATCAATAATGTCGACCTTGTTAGTCTGCAATTCGAGTATGGAATATTCGGAGGAAAAGCAGGAAGCCACATTCTGGCACTCTTGAAAAGATTGCGTATGCCTATCGTTACAACCTTGCACACAATACTAAAAAACCCTAATCCTGATCAACGGCGCGTATTGGAAGAAGTTGCGGCATTATCTGATCGCTTGGTTGTTATGAGTGAACGTGGTTCTGAATTTCTTGGTGATGTTTATCATGTGTCTCTGGAAAAAGTCGATATCATTCCACATGGGATACCGGATGTTTCATTTGTCGATCCGAGTTTTAATAAAGATTTATTTGGTGTAGAAGGAAAATTTGTTTTGCTAAGTTTTGGATTACTCTCTTCAAATAAAGGAATTGAAACTGTTATATCCGCACTACCCGATATTGTTGCCCGTTATCCCGACACTGTTTATATCATTGTTGGCGCAACACATCCTCATGTAATTCAACATGAAGGGGAAACATACCGATTATCTTTACAATGGCTTGCTCAGCAGAAAGGTGTAGAAAGCAATATTATCTTTTACAACCGTTTTGTTAGTTCCGAAGAACTTATTGAGTTCATAAGCGCTGCAGATATTTATATTACACCGTATCTCAGCGAAGCACAGATAACATCAGGAACTTTGGCTTATACATTAGGAGCGGGTAAAGCTATTATTTCTACACCCTATTGGTACGCGCAAGAGATTCTTTCGGATGGAAGAGGTGTTCTGGTACCATTTCGCAATCCTGCAGCTTTAGCCGAGCAAGTTATCAACTTATTGGACAATGAAGCCGAACGGCATGCAATGCGCAAACGCGCTTATATGTTTGGACGGGCGATGGTTTGGTCCGAGGTAGCACAGCGATATATGGAAAGTTTTAAACGTGCACGGGCAGAGCGCCGCCATTATATCCCACCTGGATTTATAGCTAAAGCACTTGATAAATTTCCGGGTGAACTACCTCCGCTAAAATTGGATCACTTACAAAACATGACAGATGAAACCGGCATGTTTCAACATGCTCTTTTTACTGTGCCTAATTATTCTCATGGCTATACCACAGACGACAATGCCCGGGCTCTTCTAGTTAGTATTCTCTTAGATGAACTGGGTATCATTGAAAGCCTGGGGTTGGCTTCCCGCTATCTTGCTTTTCTTGGATTTGCTTTTAACGAACAAACTAAACGTTTTCGAAATTTTATGGATTATCAGCGTAATTGGTTGGAAAATTCCGGGTCAGACGACAGTCATGGTCGTGCACTTTTGGCGTTAGGAACTGTATTAAGTCATTCCAATACACCGACACTCAACAGTATGGCAGGCTGGCTATTCGAACAAACCTTACCCACCATTCTCCTAACTACCAGTCCGCGCGCCTGGGCATTTGCTCTCATCGGCATTTATGAATATTCACAAAAATTTGCCGGTGACCGCAGGGCAGGCCAGGTGCGGGATGAATTGGCAGGACGGCTTCTAACATTATATCAAAATAATCGTTCCGAACACTGGCGCTGGTACGAAAAATCGCTTTCATATTGCAACGCTGCCTTGCCCCATGCTTTACTCACGTGCGGCAAATCAATTCCTAACATAGCTATGACTGATGCCGGGTTGGAGTCGTTAATTTGGCTTGCCGATTTGCAGCGTGCAAGTGCAGGACATTTTGTTCCGATCGGTTCTAACGGTTTTTATCAGCATGGGGGCGAACGTGCCCGTTTCGACCAACAACCGGTTGAAGCTCAAGCCATGGTATCTGCTTGTCTCGAAGCTTTTAGAATTACCGGGGATAAACATTGGAACAAAGAGGCTCATCGCGCATTTGAGTGGTTCCTCGGACGTAACGATTTAAATCTTCCCATCTACGATCCTACAACCGGAGGTTGTAGAGACGGTTTGCATCCCGACCGTGCGAATGAGAATCAGGGAGCGGAATCTACACTATCCTTTCTCCAGTCATTGTTGGAGTTGCGTTTGGCTAAACAGTCACATTTATCTATAGAGGCATTAGTAAAATGAACAATAAGCATCCGGAAATTTTTCATCGTCATAAACTGAATCCGATTCAACCATTGCAAAAGCTTAATGCCGACAAGATTTTAAACCAGCCGTCGTCACAGAAAACCGATTAACAAAAGGAATATTTATGCACATTGCCATGCTCTCGCCCATTGCCTGGCGCACACCGCCGCGACATTATGGCCCGTGGGAAAGCGTAGTATCTCTTTTGACCGAGGGGTTGGTATCGCGAGGTCATCAAGTTACCCTTTTTGCGACCGGTGATTCTGAAACCAGTGGCAAACTGTATTCTGTTTGCGCGCGGGGCTATGAAGAAGATCTCTCCATTATACCAAAAGTTTGGGAGTGCCTGCACATTTCAGAACTCTTTGAACATGCTGAAGAGTTTGACATTATCCATAATAATTTTGACTTTTTACCTTTGACATATACCGGTCTAATCACTACCCCGGTAGTTACCACCATTCACGGATTTTCATCGCCTGGGATTCTGCCGGTTTATAAAAAATACAACGGCAAAGTACTCTATGTTTCCATCAGCGATGCTGATCGATCGCCGGATCTTGACTATATTAAAACCATCCATCACGGCATAGATATAAATCAGTTTGATTTTCAGCCTGAGCCGGATGAATATTTAATCTTTTTCGGACGCATTCACCATGACAAAGGAACCAAAGAGGCTATTGAAATTGCCACGGCTTGTAACAAAAAGCTGATATTAGCGGGAATCATTCAGGATGAAGCATACTATAACAAGTATATTGTACCGTATCTCGACGGCAAAAATGTTGTTTTTGTCGGAAGTGCCGGACCGGTTCAGCGCAATCAACTTCTCGGTAAGGCATCTGCACTTCTACATCCCATAAATTTCAATGAACCATTTGGTCTGACCGTTATAGAATCTATGGCTTGCGGTACTCCGGTGATCGCTTTTAACAGGGGAAGCATGCCCGAACTTATTGAAAACGGCAAGAGCGGTTTTCTCGTAAATACGGTAAGTGAAGCAATAGCCGCTGTTGCACGCGTAAAAGATATTAACCGAGCATATTGCCGCCATCGTGTTGAACAATATTTCACAATCAACCGCATGGTTGAAGAATATATTCAGGTCTATGGAATGATTCTTGAAATGAGAAAAGAAATACCGAAAATGAATATGACTAATCAAGATCCCATTATAAAACGTTACGATAAAAATCCTATACTCACAAAAGACGATGTGCCCTATCCGGTAGCCACTGTCCACAATGCTGGGGTGGTTAAGCACAATGGTAATTACATAATGCTTTTTAGATCACATCAATACAACGGACGCTCTATTATAGGTAGAGCCGACAGTGATGATGGTTTTTCCTTTACGGTTCATCCCAAACCTTTTCTTACACCGGCAACCGACAATAAATTTGCAGAATATGAAGAGTTCGGGGTCGAAGACCTCAGAATCTGCCCAGTAGAGGATGACTACCTGCTTACATATAGCGCATATTCCCGTCACGGTGTTCGGATTGCCCTTGCACATACCAGTGATTTTGAAAAAGTTGAACGGATTGCTCTTATAACCCAGGCCGACCTTCGCAACGTCGTAATTTTTCCTCAAAAGTTTGGTGGAAAATATGCACGCCTTGACCGTCCGCATTCCGAAATTTCACCCTGGTCTATCTGGATTTCCTATTCCCCAGACCTGATTCACTGGGGGGATTCCCGGGTGATTATGAAGCCGGTTCCATATCATTGGGATGAACTGAAAATCGGGCCCGGTGCACCGCCCTTCAAAACCGACAAGGGCTGGCTGCATATTTACCATGGAGTTTTTAAGACAATGGCTGGGGCAGTATATCGCCTTGGTGTTGCCTTGCACGATCTAAATGATCCAGCGAAAATCATTGGAGTTTCCGATCAATGGATATTGCAGCCAGAAGATACCTGGGAAGTGAGCGGCTATGTACCTAATGTTGTTTTTACCTGTGGGGCTGTTCCTGAAGACGATGGTACGGTAAAGATATATTGGGGCGGTGCTGATACAGTAATGTGCTGTGGTACAGCAGTGATTGACGACTTAGTCCAACTTTGTCTGTCGGATTCAAGGTCGCCATTGTAACCGGACACTAAATATCATAACCGTATTTTTAAATCAAGAATACCCTAATTAAATTTTATGAAATTATATAATCATTTTTTCGAGAATATAGAAGAATTTAAAATCGACACCGAAGAGCAAACTGTTGACATAAGGCCTAAAATATAAACCAATTAAATAAGACTAAGATATGGACGCTAAAAAACATAGCAAACCACAAGTTAGAAGGAAAAAGACTAAAATTAATCGTGACATATCCCGCGTTATAACACGTCTTTATGTTCCTGAAAATTCCCGAACCCCAAAAATCATTAATCGGATACTGAGTCTCAATAAAAACGAAGCGAAGAAATTAATGGAAAGAATTCATTTCGAATTTTTTGATCGTCACAGGGATATCACTCGTGTGTTAAAAAACCACTATGATGCGGTAGCCGAATATATTCCCCGTGGTGAGGAGCTGAACGAAACAAAAAAAATGCTCATTGGTGCCTATTTTACAATGGAATACTCGGTTGAATCTGCGGGGCTTTTCAACCCCTCTATTGTACCGCATCCTGATCAAACTAATGTTCCTGGTGGCAGCCTTCGTTTTATCATGAGCCTTCGCTCTATAGGGGAAGGTCATATTTCATCCATTAGCTTTCGCAGCGGAATTATTGATAACACTAATTCGTTTATTTTTGATCCCGTAAGTGAATTTGTCGAAACTCCTAATATCCAGCTTAACCCTTTTTATGATCGCCATCTTTTCCAGCTCAAGCTGAATGAAATGAACGCGTGTAACGAGACAACAAGCCGGGTTCTCGATCAATTGTCGGATGAGTTTAGTTATAACAATCTCAAAGAAAGAATTACCGAGCTTAAAGCGAATCCGGACTTTCCCACCGACAGTAAAACAATCAGAATCATATACTGGCTGGCTAAATCCAATTATGAAATAAAATTCCACACCGAATACGGAATATCCGAGCGCGTGATATTTCCTACCTCTACAATTGAAAAGAGCGGCATAGAAGACGCGAGGTTTGTCCAATTTTTTGATGATAATGGTGAATCTACATATTATGCAACCTATACAGCTTACAACGGCTTTAGTATTCTACCTCAAATAATAAAAACAAAAGATTTTATAACTTTTAATATTATTACTTTGAACGGCCAAGCGGTTCAGAACAAGGGCATGGCACTTTTTCCGCGTATGATTAATGGCAAGTATGTTATGCTCTCTCGCCAGGACGGCGAGAACAACCGTATAATGTTTTCCGATCATCTACATTTCTGGCAGGAGTCTAAAATCATCCAGAAGCCCATCAAGCCTTGGGAATTCATTCAGATCGGCAACTGCGGTTCACCACTTGAAACCAGCGAAGGCTGGCTGGTACTCACGCATGGTGTCGGCCCTATGCGGCAGTATTGTATCGGTGCAATACTTCTTGATCTTGAGAATCCGGAAAAAATAATTGGACGTCTTAAGGAACCACTAATCACCCCGCGTGAGGGTGAGCGTGAAGGTTATGTACCCAATGTAGTTTACAGTTGCGGTTCGCTTATCCATAATAACACGTTGGTTATTCCCTATGCAATGTCTGATATCATGTCCGGTTTAGCAACCGTTGAAGTAAGTGAATTGATTAGCTGCATGCATCCAATAGCTAACTAATTTTGGTGAATTATACTAATAAGGCTTACGTGATAGTTAATTCGCAGGGATGCTTAACTGGCTTGAACAACATAGTTCATAAAAGTAAAGAATTATATGAAAGCGTTAGTATATCACGGTCCCGGCAAACGTGAAGGGGAAGAAAAAACGAAACCCACAATTAAGAGCTTAACAGATACGATCATCAAACTAACCAGACTGAAGATAAGATAAGTTTATTGAAAGTTGTTTGATAACCAAATGAAAAATTATCTTGTATTGTTTTTCAGGAAGCTATTATATAGTTATTGAGTCCGTAGGAATTGATAAATAATTTTAAATAAGGAAAATGTTAAATCCGGATTGAAAGATTATAAAATGGAATTTACTATTTTTCTTAAGGGAATCTTCATTGGTTTCGCGATGGCGGTACCCCTCGGGCCCATTGGAATATTATGTATTCGCAAAACTCTCGGCGAAGGACAGTTACGTGGACTTATTATCGGTCTTGGAGCTGCTACTTCAGATTTGCTCTATGGTTGTGTTGCTGCATTCGGACTTTCGGTTATTTCCAATACTTTAATTAGTCAAAGAATATGGATACGACTGATTGGTGGCGCGCTTCTTCTTATCCTGGGTGTAAAAACGTTTCGTACCGAACCTGCTGAGCCTAAGTTTCATAAACAGGGCAGTAGAATGCTCATATCATACTTCTATACTATGCTTCTCACACTTACTAATCCTTTAACCATCTTTGCTTTTATTGCAGTATTTGCGGCTCTCGGTTTAGGAAGTGACCCCGGTTATTTTTCTGCATCAGCTTTGGTTGCAGGAGTTTTTATTGGTTCATGTTTATGGTTTCTGTTTCTTAGTTCCGGTGTTGCACTTTTTAGAAAGAAGCTGGACTTAGTAGGGCTGCGATGGGTTAACAAAATTGCAGGTGTGTTTATAATTATCTCCGGTCTTATTGCTATCGGGAGTTTATTATGAATATTTTTTAATTTTTTTCGAGAAAGTATAACTGCGTTTATTTTACTCCTCCAAACGATATAGTTCCTTTTTCATCCCTTCGTCTGATTGAACCCCCTTATTTTTCTTCATACCTTAACATAAAAATTTAACGTAGAAATTTAAATGGAAAGGATACCTAATATGTTATACACAATCGCGGTTGTTCTTATAGTTTTGTGGTTACTCGGATTCCTAACTTCTTACACTATGGGTGGTGTTATACACATTCTTCTGGTAATTGCAATTATAATGGTCTTGGTTAGAGTAATTAGCGGACGGCGTGCACTTTAATCTCCATTGAAAGTAATGCATTGCCCGGAGATCATACAACAGTTATTGAAGAATACTTCCGTAGAAAAAAAAGCTATGCATCGCACAAAAATAATCCACAAAAAATAAAATTGTTCTACCCCCAAAGGACTAACTACTTTTCCATCCTTTTGTACCATTGTTTTGCCTTACACCTTATCATAGCTTGTAGTGTGACCATAAATATGATTGTTTAGAAATTTTCAAATACAAACCGCACACAACAAACAGGCAATTAATTCTTGAAAAAGCTGTAATAATAAGGAAACTCCTTGTTACTATTTTATTAACACAATGAGGAAAAAATGAAAAAACTAATTTACTTACTAGTCTTCGTTGGTTTGGCTACAATAAGTCAACCAACTCAAGCACAGTTTAAAGATTGGGAAACCAAATTCGGTTTTAGCGGAAGCATATTGTTTCCGGAAAATGATTTCGCAAATCTTGGACTTAGTGGAAACAACAATACTTCATTCGATTGGTTCAAAGCTTCCTGGCTAGGAGAAGGTTTCTTTGCTTTTAAATTAACAGAAGCATTCGAATTGTCACTAAACGCTGGTTACGGAAAATATGCCGGCAAGGCATATTTTGCTGACGCCACTAGAACCTTTGGTGAATACGAAAGCACAATAATCCCGGTAAGTATAAGATTCCGGGTGAGTCCATTCGATGTAAGTGGATGGAATCCTTATGCCTATATAGGTGGTGGCGCTATGAGTTTTAGTATTAATACTAAACCCACTATTAATCCAAATGGATCAACAAAAGAGAATGGCTGGGTTGCAATTTTCCCTGTTGGCTTGGGCTCTGAATTTGCACTTTCTGATAATGTTCTGCTTGATTTTGCTCTCGGTGGAGCTATAACCTCCTCATATGATCTTGATGGTTATAAGAGCGGTAATGCTGATGTCTGGGATTCATATTATAATGCATCATTAGGTATATCCTTTGTCAGGGAGAGCTGCGAAGCTGACAAAGATAATGACGGGCTTGGCAAATGTGACGAAGAAAAAATCGGAACAGATGCAAAAAATCCTGACACAGACGGTGATGGATTAAAGGATGGCGAAGAATATTTAACCTATAGCACAAACCCATTACAAACAGATACAGATGAAGATGGTTTAAGCGATGCTGAAGAAGTTAAATCAACAAAAACCGATCCTTTAGTTGCTGATACGGATAAAGACGGTTTAAATGATGGCGAAGAACTTAACAATTACAAGACCAATCCTATAGTTGCTGATACAGATAAAGACGGTTTAAATGACGGTTACGAAGTTGTTTCAAGCAAGACCGATCCTATAGTTGCTGATACAGATAAAGACGGCTTAAACGATGCCGACGAAATCAACAATTACAAAACCAATCCTTTAATTGCTGATACAGACGGCGATGGTTTAAATGACTATGAAGAAGTCTTAAAGTATAAAACCAATCCATTAAACATAGATACAGATGGTGGTACGGTTGATGATTATACAGAAGTTACACGCGGCACAGACCCGCTTAACGCCGATGATGATATAGTTAAGATCGGTGTGCCTATAGTTCTTGAAGGCATTACCTTTGAGACCAACAAATCTAATGTTACTCCTGAATCGGAAAAGGTTCTGATGGATGCTTTTAAGACATTACAGACCTATCCTGATATTTCAGTTGAGATAAGCGGTCATACAGATAATGTTGGCAGCAATAGTTCAAATCAAAAACTTTCGCAGCGCAGAGCTGAATCTGTTAAAGGATGGCTTGTTGCAAAAGGAATCTCTGCTGACAGAATAACTGCTGTTGGTTATGGTGAAGAGAGTCCGAGAGTTGCAAATGACACTCCTCAAAACAAAAGGTTAAACAGACGAATTGAGTTCAAACGAATTAAGTAAGATAACCTTAATATAATTGAAGGGTGTCTTCGGGCACCCTTTTTTATTTTAAAGCTTGATGGATCTTTGTTTATGGCTAATCCAAACTAAAAGAAGTAGTTCCTTTTTCATCCCTTTGTACGATTTGTTCTTCACTAGTTTCATATTAACCTTGATTAGTCAATTTCAAAAACAATTTATTTAAGAAAAGGCGTTTTGATACGATTTTTTAAATATAGAAAAGGAATTTTCGTGTTTCATATTATTGGTCTTTGTCTTCTGCTCTTATGGTCATTAGGATTATTAGTCCCTTACACAATTACCGGCTTTATCGAGATACTTTTGATGACTGCCCTCCTGAGCTTCCTGCTTAAAAAAATTAAAAGGCTGAATCTTTTAAAGATCAGGCTAAACAAAAGATTAGGCTTTAACCAATATTAATTTAAAAAGCTACTCTCATCGGATCTCTCACTGGAATTTCATCCCTAAGATGTAATTCTTTTTTCATCCTGTTGCACTATTGGTTTTATTGTAAATATCCGGTAAGCTTTTAATACACATAAAAAAGAGTTTTTAAGCTAAATGCTTTTAAGAAAAATATATTCTGAAAATTTATCATGAAAAAAATCAGGCTACTTTTGATTGAAGATAACCGACTATTACGCGAGGGAATACTGGCTATCCTTAAAAACCAGGCAGATATCAAAATAGTTTCTACTTCCGGGAACAATGAAAATACAGTTCTGAAGATTCATAAATTGAAACCGAATGTTATTCTATTAGATTTAGGATTACGGAACCAGAATAGTCTGCATGTAATTGAAATGGTAAAAAAGGAATTTCCCAAAACTAATGTTATTATAATGGATCTTGCACCTGTGCAAGCTGATATACTTCAATACGTAAAAGCAGGCGCATCCGGTTTTATCCTGAAAGATGCTACACTCGATGATTTTCTTGTAACGATTAAATCGGTTGCCGAAGGATTCAAAGTACTACCTCCCATATTGACTGATTCTCTCTTTTCACAGATTGTCGAGCATGCTGTCAAAGGGGGAAAAGTAAAATTGAAAGATGCAATCAGGATGACCAGACGCGAACGTGAAGTTATTGAACATATTGCAGATGGATTAAGCAATAAAGAAATCGGGCAAAAACTCCATGTTTCAACCTATACTATCAGAAGC
>MGZZ01000165.1 GCA_001802795.1 Ignavibacteria bacterium GWC2_36_12
CAATAAACTTATACCCTATACCATATACCTCAAAAATTAACTTTACCTGATAAAATTCCTATCAGGGAAGAATTATCTTCATTAGCACCTTTTATGCTTGTCATGATATTTCCTATTTCCAATGCTATTGAAAATTCCTTTGTTACAGGGAAGATCAAATCGCCATAAAGAACAAAATTCTGCTCGATCATTCCATTAGCCAGGTCATCTGTTTGATTTTTATCCAAACCGCCTCCAATCACTAATTGAAAGTGTTCCGCTATCTTAGATGTTATGTTAGCCCAGACACCCAGATTCTTTCTGTCATTATTTTTACTGCCGTTACCTACAATTGTAAACAGGTTACAATTATTCAGGTTTGTTCCCATGTTTGCTTCGCCGTGTAATTCAAAATATTGATGTAATGGTAATGTGAAGTCTGCACCAAACCCGGAAGAATTATAATCATAATCAGAAGTATCAGGGACAGGTGAATGTTTCGCATAAACGAAATAAACACCGATAACTTTATTCTCAAGGAACTTGGCAGATACACGTCCTTGAATCATTGGTATCACAGCTTTATTATCTTCTCCTAAACCAGCACCTGCATCACGAGAGCCTTCTGCTAAAGCCAGTTGTATTATCGGCTGAAATTCTTTCCCGGAGAATTTATAAATCGCCTGAATCTGTCCACGGCGAAAACCTAAATTACCTGCAAACCAAAGATTACCATTAGTATTGTTTGTTGTTGCATTCAGAGGTGAGAAGATATCCCATTGCTGTCCGAATCTTAATTCAAAATTATCCCATGCAACAGAAGCATAAGCAAGACGAATTCGCGGATTAACATTTGAATCAAATCCATTTGCACTAAAGAAATCCAACTCAACTAAGCCACCTACTTTAATTTCATCTCCATATGAACCTTTCAAACCAAACCGTGTATGTTTGGCAGTAAAACCGGAAGCTGCCTCTTCAAGACCGGTAGCTACTTGAGGAGAAGAAAGATTGTGATTACCGAAAGAAAGCACACCTTCGGATGAGTAAAATGCATCGCCTTTTATAAACCCGTAAGGTTTTAATTCTAAGCTCTGAGCAAACAGAGAAGAACCGATTATTATGCTAAATAGTAAAGTGAATAATGATTTCATTTATCCTCCAGAAGAATTAGATTTATAATTATGTGACACGAACTATTAAGTTTCATTATGTTAATTCCGGAATTTTTATTTCGTCCAACTGTTCATTAAAAGAAATGCGCTCTTGGTGTGTGTAAATATTCAAGCGTTTTCCTCTTGCAAAACCAATCATTGTTATACCCAATTCATTTGCAATATCAATTGCAAGACTTGTCGGGGCAGATTTTGATACTACAATGGGAATTCCTGCCCGCCCCACTTTTAATACCATATCGGAAGACAAGCGCCCTGAGCAATTCATAATAGTTTCATTAAAGTTGATATTACATTGCAGTGCAGCTCCTATAACTTTATCCACAGCATTATGCCTTCCAATATCTTCTCTGATAATTACAGTCCCATCCATACCTGATAATGTTACCTGGTGAATACAGCCGGTTTTCTCATACCATTCTGAATGGGTTTTAAGATGATAAAATAACTGAGAGAGACTCTTGGGATTGGCACTAGGTTTAAAATCCAGGGGAAGCAGATTTTTTCTTCTATATTCGAGTCTTGACATAACTCCCTGACCACATCCCGTACTTATTGTTCGTTCTGTCTGCCATTGGTTGTAGTCGAATTTTGTCTTGTTATTAAGAGTTAATTCAACCAGCTCCTCATTTTTATTATATACAACGAAATCAATATCTCCCAGACCGGAGATAATTCCTTCAGTAAAAAGAAAACCTACTGCTAAATCTGTACAATCAACCGGGCTGCAGGCAAATCTTACAAGCTCTTTCCCATTAATATTAATTTTTAAACTGATTTCGAGAGCAACCCATTCTTCTTCATTAACATTAACGTTTTGCTTTGGGTCTAAAGTATCCGTCCACTTAATCAACTTTCTTTTTTCTGCAATCATATATCTCCCCTGAAATATTATTCTATCAGATTTTATTTATCGAAGCAGCAATCCACAAAAACAAGGATGCTATTAAATAAATACCGGGTACAAGTTTTCTTTGCATTGGAAAATTTAATTGACTGAATTTTGACCCTGCAAGGTTACCCATAGGTGCAGTTATCAATCCACTGATAAAAGCTGCCGGCAGTGAAGTATATAAAGCATAATTCAAAACCCGCTCTATTCCTCCTGAAACCCAATACGGTTCCGGAAAAATAAAATTAACCGAAGCGGTAAAAACAAATAGTGCACTTATATTAGTAAGAATTCCTATAAGTACAAGATTGAATCTTGTATACCAGTTTTCTTTAAATATTAAGCTTGTAAAAAGTTCGAAAGAAACTGCAAGTGCCATTACACCAGCCCACTGACAAACAAAGAAATGATCGCTATATGTTTTATAAAAGCAGACTAATAAACCTATGAGAATGCTGCTTCCGGGAATATCTATTACACGTCTGCCCAAAACCAAAAAGAATAACCCGACTGCACATAAAATAAATACAGGTAATTGCAGCATCTCAAAAAATCCCCATAATGAACCGATGACCAGGATTAAGAGAAAAAGTTCAACACGCTTCATAAACTTCCCCTTTCTTTTTTAGCAGTTTTTTAAAACTATCTATAATGAAGGAATTTACTATCTTTTTATTATTAAGAATATGTACACAATAATTCTTTGCCCATGAAATTTAGAATCGATGATATAGTTAAAAAGTAAACGACCCGGAAAAAAATTTTTATTCTTTTTTCGGAATCATCAGAATGTTTTTTATAATTTTTTCTTTGTGGGGGATTTAACACATTACTTGCTGATGAGAGTTTTAATACAAAAACAGAAAACAGGAAAGCGATACTAATAGATTTAAATTGATTAAGAATTACTAACTTTTGGTAATTACCAATTAAGGGGGGGGTTATCTTCCTGCATTCGTAAAATTGAGTCTTTACTGATGTTGAAACTAGCCGTAACATTAATCAGTTTCTTTCAGACTATACAATAAATCGAATACAATAATTTGTGTAGTGAGTAGTTTGAAAAATCTACAACTAAAACTTAGCAGTCTGATCTTCTAATGTCAACAAGTAAATAAATATTATAAATTGTTAAATGGCATTTATTGATTTTTATTAATCAAAGAATTCTTTCAAAAAAAATATATCCTGGAAAATTTGCGCTCGCTATGAGAATTCTACTTGCTTATCAAATAAAGGGAATATCTAATTATGTATCAGTAGAAAAATACTCTGTTTTTGAGTTGTCAATTTTAAAATGATCTAAAAATTTATTTAACAATGATTCACGAACAACAACTATAATTTGTTGTGCATTGTTGGAAAAATTCCTTATAATTTCATTTGCTGCAGGAGATAATCCTTCGCCAGCTAATTCCAAAGGTCCAATCTCATCAATTATCAGGTAAGAATATTTTTTTTGAGCAGCTTTTTTTAATACTTCATTACCCCATTCAAAAACTTTTTTTTTGAATGTAAAACTGCCAACATTAATTATTTCCATTTCAGAATCACCAGGTTCTGCCTCCAGCAATCTTTTTTCTCCCGAACTAATATTATATAGATATTTTTTCTTATCAATTACTATCGATAAAATTCCTCCAATGTCTTTTTTATTCTGAACAAAAGACAAAAGCCTGGAGGATTTTCCACTTTTAACGGGACCGGTATACAAGAGAAGTTTTTTCATTTTACCAATGGAATCCTGATTTCGTCAGCACAAAAATTTTTTCTTGATGTAATCAAAATCTCCCGGGGAGTTTAAATTGAAAAATAAATCGTCATTATAAAATGATAACCCTGCCGGATTAATTACTTCTGCACCGACTTTATCAATTAAATATTTAACTGAATAAAATTGCTCTTTTTTAGTTGATGATTTTTTATATAACAAAAATACTTTTTCCATTTCGGGAAGAAGCGATTTAGAATAGATGCCTGCCAGATAATGATGATAGTTTGAAACAGAACAATACTTTGCGGGTTTTTTACTTTCAAATTCAACTATATATTTTAACATTTCCTCCGACATAAGGGGAAGGTCGCAGGAAATAAAAAAATTTTTTTCTGTTTTTGAGTGAATTAATCCTGAATGAATACCTGAAAGAGGACCTTTATGTTTGTAAATATCTTCATACAATTGAACACCAAGGAAATTATATTCAGCCGGAGTATTTGTAATTATAAATACATTTTCAAAAAGTGGATTCATCAGGCGAAGTATTCTTTCAATAATTGTCTCACTACCTGTTCTTAATAATGCTTTATCACACCCCATCCGCATACTTTTGCCACCTGAAAGAATAATACCTGAAACATCTGTATACGTTGCCCGTTTTTTTTCTGGATGTTTCATAACAATTACAATTATTCTAAAGTGTTATTGAAAAGTCCGGCTCAATAACTTCAAATATTCTTTATTACCCAGGTACTGATAAAGATATTTTATTTTTTCTCCACCATCCATCATACTTTGACCAATGGGTGGTTTGTTAACTATATATTCTTTAAGAATCGATAAAGTGGTATTTTTTTCTTTAACCCATTCTTCCTGTGAAATGGGAAAGTTTTCTATATCGGCTTCATTAAATAAAATTACTGCATACCATTGGTTAAGCTTAAATTGCGAGAGGTTTATCTTTTCAATTACCATAAAATTGATCGGGGAAATAAATTGTTTTATTCCCCATTTACCTTCAAGTGTAAAAATAATCTGATCTCTTTTTATTTCATTGTTATTAAATTCGTGAATATGGCTGAAATCATCAAGTAAATAGAGAACTATCGGGTTTATACCAAGGTAATAAGCGTTACCGAAAAGGTTTTTCAATACAAGCTGGTTTTTAAGATATAAAACTTTGTCCTCATAACTTTCATTCTCAATTCTTTTAATTAATCTTTCAACCAAATCATTATTTTGTGCATCACAATTATTTTTGTCGTTCATTTTTATTGAAAGATTCCTGAAAACTTTGTCGAATTCACAGTTCTCACAATCAAATTCTTTATCACATAATTTATATTTAACAAGCTCTGATTCCATCCAGATACAATTCATATTATCGGATGATTTATGAGAATTATTTGTTTTCATTTTTTTGATTCCTTTTGGAAATTACTTTTATTCGTAATCATACTTATAATCGTAATCGGATTTTGAAAATCAGTCAACCCGTAAAATTGAGCAAGAGTAAAATTTTTTGAACATTACTTATCAAAAATCAAATCTTTAGTTTCGATTTCTTCTTTCGAAACTTCAACTTCATCATGTACTTTCTCTTCAAATACCCGGAAATTTTCTACTATAAATTTGAATGCGAGTACTGATACAAGTATTAGAAACAGTGTAATACCGACTTCTTCAAACGAAGGAGAGTATGATTGACCCGATGATCTTACCAAAGAAGTTACACAAACATTCATCCTGTTTAAGATAAAGCCGGAGATTGTAGATATTGAAGCAAAGTATAATCCTGTCCGGTTTACTTTATATTTAGGATTTGCGAGAATCCAGATAGGAATTACCGAGCCAAGGAAAATTTCCAGCCAGAAAAAATAAGTTTCACCTGTTTGCGCAAAGAGAAGAGAGAATTTTCCCGTTGAATATAACTCGACAAATTTAAACACCAGCTCTATTATTAAAACAGCTAACACACCTTTGCCAAGTCCTGATAAAATCCTGATATTCAAACCCTGCTTAAATGCTCTTGCACACAAGTAAGCAGAAAGAATTATCATCGATAACCCTGCGGCTATACAGGAAATAAAGAAATGAACCGGCAAAAAAGATGAATACCACAAAGGGTAAACTTTTGCAGGAACGATCAGGTAAAGTGAACCAAATGATGATTGATGCAAAGTAGAAAAGAGAACTCCAAGTATAACAGCAGCCGGGGTAATCTTTTTAATTATCTTTAACAGTTTATCGAATTTATACTTTTCTAAAACTACGGGCGCAAATTCAATTGTTAAGATTGTTGAATAACAGATTACACACCAGGTAATCTCGAACATAACGGAATGAATATTCCACATCACAAGGGGGTGCCAGAAATTTTCAGGTTTTCCCAGGTCAATTACAAGCAGAGCAACAACCATCATATAGCCTATGTAAGCAGAAAGAATAGCAGGTCTTGCAATCGATTCATATTTATGATTATGAAAAATGTGTGCGGTGGCTGCTATTGTAAATCCTGCAGCAGCCAGACCGACTCCAATAAAATCAATTCCGATCCATAATCCCCACGGAACAAAATCGGATAAATTTGTTGACGCACCTAACCCTTTTGTAAATCTTACAAACAAAGAATAAACACCAACAACTGCTATAAATACTGCTACGATTTTCCAAAAAGAAAGCTTAGCCCCATTTAATTTCAGATTCCGGATTTCGGATTGCGAATTTCGATGTCTCCCGGTTTTTAACACTTGACCTTTGATTTCTGACCTCTGATCTCTGTCTTCTGATTTCTGACTTCTGACCTCTGACTTCTGCATTATCCTTTCCCCTTTCCATTTTCCTCTTTTGCTAGTTGATTTTTTCTTTTTGTAAGCCAGTACATTCCAGTTAAAAAGATTCCGCCTACAGAAACTACAGTAGGAATTTTTTCCATCGCTTGCATCGTGAAAGTAGGCATCGATTGTTTTGGAACTTTGGAAGAATATCCCAATTGTTCAAACGGAACGGGAGAAATAATTATTACATTACTGCCGCCTGTTTCTTCTAATCCATAAATGTGCGGATAATATTTATCAGGATTTTCTTTAATCCTTCTTTTAGCTTCTGTAATTAAATCCGGAAGCTTTCCGCTTATGGTGGCTTCAACAGGACAAGCTTCTGCACAAGCTGTGATTCCGTCTTTCTTAAGCTTATCATAACACAAAATACATTTTCTAACTCTCGGAGAAGTGCTTCCCCACTCATACCGCGGAACATTGTGAGGACAAGCCTGCATACAGTATCTGCAACCGATACATTTATCGGCATTATATAAAACGGGACCAAGTTCCGTTTTTTCAAATGCGCCTACCGGACAAACAGATGCACAAGCCGGTTCAAGACAATGCATGCACATTTTCCTTGCATAAATATCACCGTATTCTTCAACAACTGTGTAAGTTTTATCTGATAAATGATCTTTAAGAAAGTCTTTATCAGCCCCGGCAAGACCGAGTCTTGACGGGTTTGTTGCGGGCAAATCATTTTCCTTTTTGCAGGCTTCATAACAGTTTCCGCAACCAATACATTCGGAAGCATCGAAAAGCAAACCGAATTGATTATCAATATCTAAATGATACTCGGACATTAAAATTTCCCTTTTATAAATTCTCTTTAGATTGTCATTCTAACACGTTTTGAAATCGCACACTTAAAAAAGATGCTGAAACAAGCCTGCCTACCGGAAGGCAGGTTCAGCATGACAATTGCTTATATGGTTAAAAATTCATCCTCAAACTTTTTAATCGATTCTTTATTTAAATGTGCAACAGCACCTTCAACCATTTTACCGCCGTCCAGCATTGTAACGCCTGCAAGTTGTGGCTGTACAGACATTTCAACCAAATAATCCTTTAGCCTGATGAATTCATTTTTCATCCACTCGACAACTTTCTCATTTGCTCTTAATGAAACTGCATTTCTTTCAAAATTAATCGGCGATACCATAACTCCCCAGTCTTCTCCATAAGGATCAAAAACTGTTTTGCCAACCAGTTCATCATTAACAAAATTCACAGTGCCGTCAACCGGTGAACGAAAGTTGAAATTTTTATCGCCGAGTTTTGCATTCATTATCACATCACCTTTTTTAACCACCGTGCCCGGATTTACAAGATTGGTAACTATAAATCTCCCGATTGATCTGAGTATAAATTCATCAACCCCGATTTTGATTAAGCCATTCCCTTGAAGCTCTGCCCAGGTATGACCTTTCGATACATAAGAATCAGCGGGAATCGTAACGCTAATGTTATCGAAAACAACATCCTCAACAACTTCATATTTTTTTTGAAAGGCAGGATGATATTTTTTTTCTCCCCTTATAACGAAATAATCTATTACTAAAAGAAGAATGAATCCTAAAAGAACATAGAGTGCAACCATTTTATTTTCCTCGTTAATTATATAACAGTTCGTTTCTTTTAACCAACTGATGTGCCGGTCGCAAATAGAAATTCTAAAATCTTTATAACCTGTTGGTGTGAAATGAATTATAAGGACTAAAAATCCTAAATGAGTTTGTTGGGAAAACCAGGGAGAGTTGAATTATTCAACAACAGATTTTTTTTAACAAAAGAATCTATTTAGAATTTCAACGAAAGGCATTTTTGACGTGGTGAATTTTTAATCGTCGTTCTGTTGAAAATATCATCACAATTTTAATTAAAAAAGAAAATAAAAAATTCCAGTTGGAATAAATTTAAAGCTGATGTTTGTAAACTGAAAGTTTATTTTCAATTGCTGAAAAGTCCTTTGACTATATTTATAAATATAGGTTTTCCCAAAAGCAAGAATCAGAAATTACGGTTTATTCTTAATGAAAAACTTTTCATATAAATGTTTTGATTTTTAGTTGTTTTCATTGGCTTGCAATTTGTCTTAGCTATAAATGTTTATTGTATAAATTATTATTAGAGCAAAAGAATAACAGGGGAAAAATGGAAAAACAAAACCGAAGGAGTTTCTTCAAATCCGCAGGCTTATTAACCGCAACAATAGCAGGAGCATCAACCAAATCTGTTAAAGCCTCCCCGGAAAATATTCTTTCCGAGGATAGGATGGGTGTATTGGTAGATACAACCACATGCATTGGCTGCAGGAATTGTGAGTGGGCTTGCAAGAAAACTCATAACCTCCCTGCAGGAGAATTAAACAGCTATGAAGATAAATCTGTTTTTAAAGAGATGCGTCGTCCCGATAGCTCAGCTTTAACTGTTGTCAATCAATATGAGAATGAAAAGCGGATTAACTTTCCTATAAATGTAAAAGTTCAATGCATGCACTGCGATCATCCGGCTTGTGTTTCCGCATGCATTGTTGGCGCATTTTCTAAAAAAGAAAACGGCTCGGTAATTTGGGATACGGATAAATGTATCGGATGCAGATATTGTATGGTTGCTTGTCCGTTCCAAGTTCCTTCTTTCGAATATGATAAAGCTTTAGATCCTGAAATAAGAAAATGTGATTTCTGTTTTGAAAGAACTAAAGAAGGATTGCTTCCGGCTTGCGTCGAGATTTGTCCCGTTGAAGCTTTGGTTTACGGACCAAGAAGTGAACTGATCAAAATTGCCAGAGAAAAAATTAAAAAATATCCTGATAGATATATTGAACATATCTATGGTGAAAATGAAGTCGGCGGAACTTCATGGCTTTATTTGGCAGGACAGGATCTCGCAAAAACAAAAGCATTACCTGCCCTTGAAACGAAAACTGCCCCCGGTGTTTCTGAATCAATTCAGCATGGAATATTTGCGTACTTCGTTCCTCCCGCGTCTCTTTATGCTTTGCTTGCAGGAATTATGTGGCTGAACAAGAAGAAAAAAGAAAGTAGCGAGGGAGAATAATATGTCTGAATATCTAAAACCTGTTCCTATTTACCTTGCCGACAGGCAGGTTCAAAAAAAATTTTTTACTCCCGGCGTTATAGTTCTATGTATAATTGTACTCAACGGTTTATTATTTCTTGCCGCAAGATTTTTATTCGGTATCGGCTCGGTTACAAATTTAAATAATCAATTCCCCTGGGGAATATGGATAGGAATTGATGTTGCTGCCGGTGTTGCACTTGCTGCAGGCGGTTTTACTTCTGCCGCACTCGGACACATAATGCACCGCGAGCATTTTCACTCAATTGTAAGACCAGCATTACTAACAGCAATGCTCGGCTATACTTTTGTTGCAATCGGGGTTTTTGTTGATATAGGAAGATGGTATTACATCTGGCATCCATTGGTTATGTGGAATGGAAACTCTGCATTGTTTGAAGTCGGTATCTGCGTAATGATGTATGTAACAGTTCTTTATATAGAATTCCTTCCGGTTGTAACAGAAAGATTTATCGGGAAAGTAAATCTTAAAGGTTATTTATCATTCTTCAACAAACCTTTGGAAAAACTTTTAAGAATTTTAGATAAAGGTTTAAACAAAACAATCTTCATATTTATTATTCTCGGTGTGGTGCTTTCAACTCTTCACCAGTCTTCTTTAGGAACTTTAATGGTAATTGCCGGATCCAAAATGCATCCTCTCTGGCAAACGCCGGTGCTTCCGCTTCTGTTTTTGTTGTCGGCAATTTCTGTCGGTTTTCCGATGGTAATTTTCGAATCGATAACAGCATCAAAATCCCTCGGATTGAAAAAGGAAATGGAAGTATTAAGCCCCTTAGGATATACAGTAGCTCCATTGTTGGGAATATATTTGGCATTCAAAATTGGAGATATGTTCATTAGAGAAACATTCGTTTACCTGACCGAGCTGAACACCGCAAGTATAATGTTTACAATTGAGGTTGTGGTAGGAATAATAATTCCCCTGAGAATGTTTTTATCTAAAAAAGTCTTGAAAACTCCATCGTTGCTTTTTACAGCTTCAGCACTTGTAATATTCGGAGTTCTGTTGAACAGGATTAACAACTTTGTTGTTGCTTATACCCCGCCCTATTCATTCGGTTCATATTTCCCGTCAATTGGCGAGATATCGGTAACTGTAGGCTTTGTTGCTTTGTTAGTTCTTCTGTACAGAATTATAGTTTTGAATTTCCCGGTGATAAGTCAGCCGGATAAAAAATTCGCCATAAAAACAAAATATACTATTAAGGGATAGAAGGTAAGAAAATGAAAAGGGTAATCTGCGGAATATTATTTTTCTCAACCCTTGTTGTAGCACAAAACAAAAGTAAAAATCACCTGCCTGACGGCAAGGCAGGTTCGTTGCAGAATGTTAACTGCAAAACTTGTCATACTTGCGATGTTCCTACTAAGCAAAATCCATGTTTGATTGAGTGCCCAAGAGACGAAATGATTACTGTGCACCAAACAGCAGAACAGGGACCCGATGTAATTAAAATTGATAAGCTGACTAACAAATATTTGCCCGTAACTTTTTCGCACAAAACTCACTCGCAAATGTCGGCAATGTCCGGAGGATGTGGAAACTGCCATCATTACAACACTGCAGGTCCAATCCTGGCTTGCGCAGACTGCCATAATACTGAAAGAAAAAGAGAAGATATAAGCAAACCTGACCTGCAGGCAGCATACCACAGGCAATGTATTGATTGTCACAAAGAATGGAGCCATTCGACAGATTGCAACTCGTGCCATTTGGAAAAAGGATCACCAATAACACATAAGGTGACAAAAGGAAAAGATCATCCAAAAGTTAAGGAGCCGGAAAAATTAATTTATGAAACAAACTATAATAAAGGTAAGATCGTTACCTTCTTCCATAGTGACCATACAAAACTTTTTGGAGCTGAATGTATAAGTTGTCATCAAAATGATAATTGCACAAGATGTCACGATACTAAGAATGTTCAGACCGTCTCATCAACCATTCCTGAGAAAATTTCAAAGACAGGTTCACAACATCATCAACCATGCTTTAAATGCCATGCAAATGATGAGTGCAGTAAATGCCATTTGGATAAACCAACCGGACCATTCAATCATAAAACAAGTACAGGCTGGGCATTAACCAGATTCCACGAAAAACTTGAGTGTGCAAAATGTCATGAGAATACAAATAATTTTACAAAGCTGAATAACGATTGTGTATCCTGCCATAAAAATTTTGTTACCGGGAAGTTTGAACATGAAAAAACAGGATTAAAGCTTGACGAAATACACCAGGAATTTGATTGCGGCGATTGTCATTCGGAAAGTAACCTGCCTGACGGCAAGGCAGGTTTTGCTAATAAACCGGATTGTTCAGGCTGCCATGATGATAAAAGTTATCCGAAAGATAAGCCTGGAAGTTTAGTAAAGGTTATAAAAAAATAGATTCTGAAACAACCTGCATTGCCGGCAGGTTCAGCATGACAAAAAAGAAAATAAGATGTTCAAGAGAATCGGTTTCAAATTAATTTTAGTCGTTGGTGTTACTGCGGTTATAATTATCGCAATATTTTCTTTCTACAATGTCCGCTCGCACAGCAATGCTCTTTTGGCCGAAGTTGAAAGACATGCAAACCAGTTAGGCGAAACCGTAAAGCACAGCACACGTTATGATATGCTTCTTAACCAGCGGGACAGGGTTCATACAATCATAAACACAATTGGAGAGCAGCCGGGAATCCAGAACGTAAGGGTTCTTAATAAGGTGGGAGAAATAATTTATTCTTCTCATGAAAAAGATATCGGCAAAATGGTTGATAAGAAAGCGGAAAGCTGCTATGCCTGCCACACTGCAAATGAACCTCTTGAAAGGCTTCAGATAAAAGAACGAACCAGGATTTTCAAACCTTATTCGGATTCTGCAAGGGTGCTTGGAATAATTACTCCAATATATAATGAACCTTCCTGCTGGGAAGCTGACTGCCACGCACACGAACAAAGTCAGACTGTCCTCGGCGTTCTTGATGTAACAATCTCATTATCTGATGTAGATGAACAAATTCGACAAGGGGAAATTGACACAGTCATTTTTGCTTTCAGTGCAGTTGCCGTATTCAGTTTATTGCTCTGGTTTGTAGTTAAAAAGTGGGTTGACAGACCAGTCAAAGATTTATTAAATGCTACTCACGAAGTGGGAACGGGTAATCTTAATTATTCAATTAAGGAAAAAAGCGACGATGAATTCGGCTTGCTTGCAAAATCATTCAACAATATGACACAGAAACTTTCCGAAGCAAGAATACAACTTTTCCAATCCGATAAAATGGCTTCGCTTGGAAGACTGGCAGCAGGAGTTGCCCATGAAATTAATAATCCCCTAACCGGGGTTCTAACTTACAGCAGCTTTCTCTTAAAGAAAACTCAGGATAATCCTGACGTAAATGAAGATTTAAAAGTTATTGTAAGAGAAACAAAACGAAGCCGGGAGATTGTTAAAAGCCTTCTTGATTTTGCAAGACAATCGATTCCGAAGAAGAACCAGGTTAATATTAATGAAGTTATAGAGAAAGCAATTACTGTTGTAGAAAACCAGCTTACAATTAATCATGTTCAATTAAAAAAGAATTTTGGTGTTGATCTGCCGCAAGTTACCCTCGATTCAAACCAGATGCAGCAGGTGTTTATAAATCTTTTAGTTAATGCTTCCGATGCAATTGAAAAAAAAGAGGGGCTAATAAATATCTCAACAAGCTTAATAAAGCTTTCGCCATACGGAATAACACATATTAAAAAAGCGACTTGCCCCAAACGTCATGACCTGATGGATAATGAGATTAAAATTGATGGAATGCCATCTATAAAATTGAAAGTTAGTTCTAATCCCGCAGACGTGCCTGGCGGCAAGGCAGGCGGGACAGCTGAATATACAGGATTTATTAATCTTGATCCCGTGTATGGTAGAAATCATCACGTAATTCCATCATCACTTGAAAAGCTTGATATAAATTCAAAAGACTTAAAAGTTGTTTGTCCTGTATGTGAAATATCATTAATCG
>MGZZ01000166.1 GCA_001802795.1 Ignavibacteria bacterium GWC2_36_12
CAAAGAATATTTTCAGGTTGCTGTTCCGATCATAAAAAAATATGGTGGAGTTTTTATTGCTGATGAAGTTCAAACAGGTTTTGGACGAACAGGCAAAAGAATGTTTGGAATCGAGCATTGGGAAGTAGAGCCCGATATTATTACAACTGCCAAAGGAATTGCTAATGGTGTTCCGCTCGGGGCTACTATTGCAAGAACCGAAATTGCAGATAGCTTTACTGGGCTTACAATTTCTACATTTGGCGGTAATCCCGTTTCAATGGCTGCTGCGCTTGCTACTATCCAGGTTATCGAAGAAGAAAACCTTGCTCAGAATGCTTATGAAGTCGGGCAATATTTGCGTGAAGGTCTTGAAGACTTGCAAAAAAAATATCCTTCAGTTGGCGATGTGAGAGGAATGGGGTTAATGCAGGCTTGTGAATTCGTAAAAGAAGATAAAGTGCCAGACTCTCAAATTGTGGGAAAATTATTTGAAGAAATGAAAAATGAAAGAGTGTTAATTGGTAAAGGTGGACTTTACGGAAATGTTATTCGCATATCCCCTCCTCTTACAGTTTCAAAAAGTGAAGTGGATGATTTCATTCAGGCTATGGATAATTCTTTAAGCCGTTGTTGATTGGATGGAATTTCTTTTACAAAAAATATTTAAACATTTCACATCTGAATTATAATGATTAACTCTGCGCCTAAACTTTCCGATAAGGAATACGAAGAAAATTTTAAAGAGCTGACACCTCCTTTTACTAAGAATGGGGCAGTTGCAGAAGCAAACAGGTGTCTTTATTGTTATGATTCTCCCTGTAAAACTGCCTGCCCGACTCACATAGACATTCCCGGCTTCATAAAAAAAATTGCCACAGGAAATCTTAAAGGTTCAGCTAAAACGATTCTGGAATCAAACTGGATTGCTCTTACCTGTGCAAAAGCTTGCCCGGTAGAGGATCTCTGTGAAGGCGCTTGTGTTTATAATGATAAAGATGAAAAACCGATCGAGATAGGCAGACTTCAGAGATATGCGATTGATAATTACTTTGCTTCGGGTATGCCCAAATTGTTCAATTCAAAAGATAAAAATGGAAAGTCGGTTGGAATAATTGGCTCGGGTCCCGCAGGTTTAGCTTGCGGTGCCGAACTCGCTTTACTTGGTTATGATGTTCAGATATATGAAGGGAGTAAAATTCCCGGTGGGTTAAGCACCTGGGGAATTGCGCCGTATAAGGTAAGACAGGAAGACAGCTTAAAAGAAGTTGAGTTAGTTAAAAGTCTCGGAGTTAAAATTAAAACAGGGATAAGGATCGGCGAATCAATTTCCATTGATGAATTACTAACTACTTACGATGCTGTTTTTATTGGGATTGGCTTAGGTGAAAGCAGCAAATTAAATATACCGGGAGAAAATCTTGAGGGAATTGTTGGAGCTTTGTCATTTATAGAAAATGTAAAAAAAGAAAAATGGAATTCCGTTAATGTTGGGAAAAGAGTTGCCATTATTGGTGCTGGTAATACGGCAATAGATGCTGCTACAGAAGCAAAGCGTTTAGGTGCCGAAAAAGTAAATATAATTTATAGAAGATCAGAAGATGAAATGCCTGCGAATAAATTTGAATTTCGCCTTGCAAAAGATGACGGAATAATTTTTCACTTTCTAACATCTCCAACTGAATTTTTCGGCAATCATAAAGTTGAAAAAATAAACTGTATCAAAATGCGGTTAGGAGAAAAAGATAAAAGCGGCAGGCGGAAACCTGTAGCTATTAAAAATTCAGAATTCTTTATTGAAACAGACATGGTGATTTTCGCATTAGGTCAACAAGCTAATTTAGATTTTCTTAATTCAATTCCTGATTTAAAGATTTCTAACGGTTGTGTTATTATTGATGAAAAAACATATCAGACGAATAATCCTAAAGTTTTTGCAGGAGGCGATTGCATAAACGGAGGGAAAGAAACTGTTAACGCTGCTTACGACGGTAAGCAAGCTGCACATGGAATTGATAATTATCTGAGCAATAAAAAATAGTCTTTCGTAAGAATAGCTAAATCAAGTTTTATTAATATGAAGTTCTTGAGGTAAAGAATGGTTGACCTATCGATTAATTGCGGAGGAATAAAATCCCCGAATCCTTTTTGGCTGGCGTCTGCGCCGCCTTCCAATTCTGCATATCAAAATTGCAAAGCATTTGAGCAGGGTTGGGGAGGTACAGTATGGAAAACAATCGGTGAGCCGGTTATGAATGTCTGCAACAGGTATGGCTCAATCGACTATAACGGTGAAAAAATTATCGGCTTAAACAATATTGAATTGATAAGCGACAGACCAATCGAAGTGAATCTAAAAGAAATTGCCGAGACAAAAAAACTCTGGTCTGATCGTGCTGTTATTGTTTCGCTCATGGTCGAATCGAAAAAAGAAGCGTGGCATGATATTGTAAAACGAACTGTAGATACCGGTGCTGACGGAATCGAGTTAAATTATGGCTGTCCGCATGGAATGAGCGAAAGGGGAATGGGAGCTGCGGTCGGGCAGGTGCCGGAGTATTGCCAGATGATTACTGAATGGGTTACAGAAGTTTCTACAATTCCAGTGCTTGTTAAGTTAACACCGAACGTTACTAATATCCGTTATCCTGCACGGGCTGCAAAAGCTGCAAATGCTTCTGGACTATCTTTAATAAATACAATTAACAGTATTATGGGAATTGACCTCGACACGATGAAAATTCAGCCTTCTGTTGGCGGGCTAAGTTCTCACGGTGGATTTGCCGGTCCTGCCGTAAAACCGATTGCACTTCATCTTTTATCCCAGGTTACAAGCGATCCTGAAATTAATTTGCCTATATCGGGTATTGGAGGAATAAGTAACTGGAGAGATGCACTCGAATTTATTTTGCTCGGCGCCGATAGTGTACAGATATGTACTGCAGTTATGCACTATGGATTCAGGATTATCGATGATTTAATCGAGGGAATGACAAACTGGATGGAAGAGAAAGGTTATTCTTCGCTTAATGAAATAAAGGGAAAAGCTATCCCGCAGATTGCAGACTTCGGTAATTTTAATCTCCTGCACAAAACTGTTGCCCGCATCGATCAATCGAAATGTATTCATTGTAATCTTTGTTATGTTGCCTGTGAAGATGGTGCTCATCAGTGTATTGATTTAATTCCGGTTAACGGTCATAATAAAACTCAGGTTCGAGAAGAAGATTGTGTCGGCTGCCGTTTGTGTGCTATTGTTTGTCCCGTAGAAGGATGTATTTCTATGGTAAGATTAGATGATGCAGTTTCAACAAAAACATGGAATGAATTAATGAAAGATTTTAAAAGAGAAAATAAACCTTTAACATGGAAGAACCTCGCAGAGTTTCAAAAAGAACATGGAATTGTTATTCATTAATCTGAACAAAAATTTAGGTGAAGCATGTCAATTCTAATTAAAAATGGCAGAGTAATAACTGCTGAGCAGGATTATTATGCCGATATATATATAAGCAAAGATAAAATAACAACGATCGGGAATGAATTAAAAATAGATGCCGATAAAGTTATTGACGCAAAAAACAAATATGTAATACCGGGTGGTGTTGATGTTCACACACATCTCGATATGCCGTTTGGCGGTACAACATCGAGTGATGATTTTGAATCCGGCACACGGGCTGCTGCATTTGGCGGAACAACCTGTTTGATAGATTTTGCAATCCAGGCAAAAGGTACACGGATGCGGGATGCTCTCGATATATGGTGGAAAAAAGCTCAAGGTAAAGCAACTATTGATTACGGCTTGCATATGATTATCACCGATCTTCCTGATGCACACCTTGAAGATATGAGCGATATGGTTAGAGAAGGAGTGACAAGCTTTAAATTATTCATGGCATATCCCGGTGTTTTGATGGTTGATGATGCAACAATTTTCAAAGCGATGAAGCACACTGCCAAAACAGGTGCTTTAGTTTGTATGCACGCAGAAAACGGGAATGTTATCGATGCTATTGTTCAGCAGGCATTAGCTGAAGGGAAAAAGGCTCCAATTTATCACGCACTAACACGTCCAACTACTGCAGAGGGTGAAGCAGTAAACAGGGCAATTGCACTTTCAGAAATGGCAGGTGCGCCTGTATATATTGTTCATTTATCATCTAACGATGCGCTTGAAAAAGTTGCAGAAGCCCGCGATAAGGGATTACCGGCTTATGCAGAAACCTGTCCTCAGTATTTGTTCTTATCTTTAGATGATATGAACAAACCCGGTTTTGAAGATGCTAAAGTTGTCTTCACTCCTCCTCTTCGTGAAAAGTGGCACCAGGATAAACTCTGGGCTGGTTTGCAAAAAAATACTTTGCAGGTCGTATCAACCGATCATTGTCCTTTCTGCTTTAAGGAACAAAAAGAATTAGGTAAAGATGATTTTACAAAAATTCCAAATGGCGGACCCGGAATAGAACACAGGCTTCAGCTTCTTTTTGATGGTGGAGTTAATGAAAAGAGAATTTCGCTTAACAGGTGGGTTGAGTTAAGTTCTGCAGCTCCGGCAAAGATGTTTGGCTTGTATCCGAAAAAGGGAACAATTGCTGTTGGTTCGGATGCAGACGTAGTTATCTGGGATCCGAAATTTGAACACACTCTTTCTGTACATTCTCATCACATGCATGTAGATTATTCAATGTTTGAAGGAAGAAAAATAAAAGGCAATGCTGAAACTGTCATTTCCCGCGGTGAAGTGATTGTTGAGAAGAGCAAATTCTCTGGAACTTCGGGTCGTGGTAATTTTATTAAGAGGAATACTTATGCCGGTGCATGGGGATGATTTTACCTCAAAAAAAACTTACCATAATTGTAAAGAATAAATGAAAAATCTCTTCGATGCTGAGTTAATTGAAACCGACGTGTCATCAATACAGGATAAAAAATTAATTAACAAAGATCTCTCACCTACAAAGATTTCAGAGCGAAGCTGGAGTACTTATAATATTGCTGCTCTCTGGATCGGGATGAGTGTTTGTATTCCGACTTATATGTTAGCCAGTGGACTAATTGCAGGAGGAATGAATTGGTGGCAGGCACTTTTAACAATCGGTTTGGGAAATATTATAGTTCTTATTCCGATGGTTTTGAATGCACACGCTGGGACAAAATATGGTATTCCTTTTCCTGTTCTTGCACGCGCTTCTTTCGGTACGAATGGTTCAAATGTGCCCGCATTGCTCAGGGCAATAGTTGCCTGCGGCTGGTTCGGTATTCAGACGTGGATTGGCGGACAGGCATTTAATTCTTTAATCATATTATTGCTTCCTGACTGGGCTATTTTTTCGTGGGGATCAGCAATCGGGTTTTTAATCTTCTGGGGAATGAATGTTTATTTTATTGTAAGAGGAATCGAATCAATCAGGTGGCTTGAATCTTTTGCTGCTCCTTTCCTGTTAATAGTTGGATTCGGACTTTTGATTTGGGCTTATGTTAATGCCGGCGGCTTCGGACCGATATTAAGCCAGCCGAGCAAGTTTGAAACAGATGGAGAATTCTGGAAATTCTTCATTCCTTCTTTAACAGGGATGGTCGGATTCTGGGCAACGCTCTCACTCAATATTCCGGACTTTACCCGTTATGCAAAAAATCAAAAAGCCCAGATGCTCGGACAGGCAATCGGGCTTCCTCCTTCTATGATTAGTTTTGCTTTTATTGGAATAGCCGTTACATCTGCCACTGTTATAATTTATGGCGAAGCGATATGGGATCCCGTTAATTTACTTTCGAGATTTAAAAATCCAGTAGTTGTAATTATATCTTTAGTTTCTTTAATCATTGCAACTTTAACAACTAACATTGCGGCAAATGTTGTTTCGCCCGCAAATGATTTTGCAAATTTGTCTCCGAAGCATATTAATTTTGTTAGAGGAGGATTGATTACTGCATTTCTTGGAATAGTAATGATGCCGTGGAAACTTCTCTCAGACTTCAGCGCTTATATTTTCGGATGGCTTGTTGGATATTCAGGCTTTCTCGGACCAATTGCTGGAATTCTTATCTGCGATTATTTCTTTGTAAGAAAAAGGGTTTTAAATTCCCAGGATCTTTATAATCCTGAAGGTGAGTATAAATACAAAAACGGTTTTAATCATAAAGCCTTAATATCTCTCTTTGCAGGAATTTTTGTAGCATTGATCGGATTAATAATTCCCGCAGTCAGTTTCTTATATGATTATGCTTGGTTCGTAGGATTTGCAGTCGCATTTCTGTTTTATAAATTGTTAATGAATATGAACAAAGCAAATGGATAAATTTATTCATGCTGCTTTGGAGGAAGCTAAGAAAGGGCTAGAGGAAGGTGGTATTCCAATTGGCTCTGTTCTGGTGATTGACGACAAAATTGTTGGTAGGGGACATAACAGGCGTGTTCAGAAGGGGAGTGCAATCCTTCACGCAGAAATGGATTGCCTTGAAAATGCAGGAAGACTTAAAGTAAGTGATTACAGAAAAGCAGTTCTCTACTCGACTCTTTCTCCCTGTGATATGTGCAGCGGAGCGGTTTTGTTATACAAAATTCCTAAAGTTGTAATTGGAGAAAATAAAACTTTCCAGGGACCCGAAGATTATCTTCGCAGCCGTGGGGTTATGCTTCAGATTTTAAATGATTCAGAATGTATAAAGCTGATGGGAGACTTCATCTCAAAAAACCCTTCTCTCTGGGATGAAGATATAGGCATTTAGCTTACTTCATCAATAAGCACTAATAATCTTGGGAATTATTTCTACCAATTATTCCAAACTTAATCTAAATTATAGTTGCATTTTCTTTTTTGTTAACGTTTTTAAGGTTATCGAATGTTGCAAAAAATAATCGTTCTCTTTTTATTATTAATATCATACGCCTTTTCACAAAATAAAGAGTTTGAGCTTTTTCCGGGCGGATTAAATTTTATTCCGTTAAAAGCGAATAACCAGGAAACTAAGGTCGGTTTAATTTTCTTTACAAAAAATAATAACCTGAAACTGGACATCGGAAATAATATTGATCTGCTAAGTTTTCATCTATCACCAAACAAGAGACTAACTGCCGGTGTCGAGTTCATGGCTTATGCGTTGTCAACAAGCTATAAAGGAAAGAGATTACAGATTGATGCAATCGATGGACTATTTGGCGGTAATCTGTCTTACTCGATGAAAGAGAATGAAAACCGGTTTTTAATGAGATTGAGAATTATCCATAACAGTGCACATCTTGTTGACGGGCATTGGGATGAGAGCGAAGGTAAATGGATTGATGATTATGAACCTGTTCCTTTTGCAAAAGATTTTGCCGAATATACTTTTGCTTACGAATGTGACTCTGATTTTTTTGTTCTGAAAAGTTATGCCGGTTTTTCTTATAACTTTCTAATCAGACCTTCAGATATGAAGAGACTAAATATTCATTCCGGGTTTGAGTTTGCATTAACAAAATTATTGGGAACTTTGCTGGGACAAAAGCAAAATGTTTTTTTAGTTCATCACTTTATTTTGGGAGGCGCAGAGAAATTTGGAGGAAACAATAATTCGCTGTTAGGAATTAAGTTCGGGGATTGGAGAGGGAAAGGACTTTTGATCTATTTATCTTACTACAGTGGTTTTGATCTTTTCAATGCTTATTACAAAACAAAAGTAAAACGTTTCGGGATCGGCTTCTCGGTAGATTTCTTATAATTTATTGAAGCAATTAATTTATTCTTGTATAATGAATCTTCCATAATAATTCCCAATTTTTTCCTTCATCTAGAGATCTTTCCCAATTCCAGTCAAGGCTGTCTTTCCTTATATTGTAAAAAACCATTCTTTGTAAGATCTTTTTGTTTTCATTGTTTGGCAATTCTCTTGATAAAATCATTTTATCCCCTGTGAATTCACCAATAAAATCAAGATAACTACCGAAATTATCGACCCAGGTTTGTTTCCAAATTTTTAACTTTGGTATAAAAACCGATAAACTTTTTCCGATAAGCGGCGTACCAGGATTCCCATTGAAATTTTCCTCAATAACACAGCCATCGAATATTTTCTTTATATTATTTGTTCCCTCTCCCTTTATTCCATCCTTGTCTACCCATTCAACTTTCCAATCTCCAAGCCAAAAATCAAATTGTTTAGCTTCAGGGTAAGAACAAGGTGGTTTATCAGAATCTTGTGAAAAGGAAGAGGAAAAAATAATAATTATGAGTAAAGTACAATAAAAGATATTTCCGGCTTTCATTTCTTATTCCGAGTCTTTGAAAGAAATTTCTTAACTATTTTAGAAGAATCATTTTCTTTGTTTCTGAAAATTTACCTGCCCTTAAAGAATAGAAATAGAAACCACTTGGAAGAAACTTTAAATCGGCAGGACGGAATTCAACTTCATAAACTCCAGCCATTTTGTATTCATCTAAAAGTGTTGCAATTTCGCTTCCTAAAATGTTGAAGACCTTTAGCTTAACAAGTTCTCCGGTTGGAATAGAAAATCTTATTCTTGTTGAAGGATTAAAAGGGTTTGGATAATTTTGTTCAAGTGCGTATTGATTGGGAATATTAGTCGTTATGTCTTCTGCATCTGTAGTGCTTATAACGTTAACATACCAGGTTCTGTAAATACTATTATAGCCATTAGATATTTCCACAATGATTGTATCTGTGCGGGGTGCCGGTGTAGGTATAAAGCCGAGCGCCATATAATTATAATTTGAGTCAATATCTTTCAGAGTTCCATTTAGAATCCACCTGTAGGTAATATTATATTCCGAAGTGTCAAGGGCAGATACTGTAAACAGCCTTCTTGCACCGGTAAAGACTGTAGTGTCCGAAAATAGTGGATCTTCATAAGTAATGATTGGATATCCTGGCAGCCTATTGATAGTAATGTATTCTGTTTTTGTTTTTGTATCTGATGATACGGCATTTTGAACAGTTAATTTTACTGTGTAAGTCCCAATTGAATTGTAGATCCATTGTGGGTTTTGTTCTGTTGCATCGATAGTTCCATCGTTATCAAAATCCCATTCCCGGCCCGTAATTGGATTATTTTGGTCAACAATAGTTATATCAGTGAATTGAACTGTTAGTGGTGAGCCAATACCTTCTGTTTTATCTGCAACAAAATCCGCTCGTAAAAATTCAGCCGGGATGGTTTCAGTAAAAAGATGAAATTCATTAACAGATAAATTTGTATTTATGTCTGTAATTCCCCCGGGCCAAATAACAATTAATGAATCTACAATTGAGGCATCATCCAGCCCGAAATGAACTCGTAAAGTATTCTGGCTGTTAAATCCATTCTGGGCATTTATTTCCCTATACTGCCAGACAGAGTTACCGTTTATAGTTGCTTTAAGTTTTACTTTTGTTCCAAGTGCTGAGCGATTTGACACTGTTCCCCTAAGATCAAACTGAACCCAGTTGTTTTCATTCTCTGTAATATTTTGAAATAATCCTGCTGCATCGCCTGTACCTGAAAAAAATATATCGAGCAAGCCGTCATTATCATAGTCCCCGATTGCCGAAGCCCGTGTTGATCCGCTTACAGTAAATGCAATAGTATTATTGGTAAAAGTACCATCCTCGTTTCTGAAATATAAATTACCTGATTCGTGGGTGACAATTACATCCTGGTCTCCGTCGTTATCGAAGTCCCCCCAGGAATTACTGAGATGAGAGCCGGCAATTGTTAAGGCATTGTTCAAACTTACGTATGTGCCATTGTCGTTACGATAAAATCTGTTTATGGCTCCTGAGTAATTAGTTATGTAGGCATCCAGATCACCATCGTTATCATAATCTATAAAGTTCCAAACCTGACCGTCCTGTAGATCTGTTGCAATAGGTGAGGTATTAATTCTTTCAAACGAAGCTGTCCCGGTTTCTGTAAACATATTCTGATAAAGTCTATCAACTGCCGGTGTTCCTGCTGGACCGCTTCCAATAAAGAGGTCTACATCGCCATCAAAATCATAATCGTACCAGGTTGCTGTTGTGTATGGAGCAAGTTCAATTGAGAATTGATAATCAAAATTCTCAGTAAATGTTCCGTCTGTATTATTAATGAAGAAATGACATGGTGTGGGACCTCCTCCAACAAACCCTGCAGGATGGGTTACAAACAGATCAATATAACTGTCATTATTTACATCTGCCCAGGATGATGCCCATCCACGTATGTCACCGTCTGGTCCGATATCACCTTTTAAATAAGCCGTAAAATCTCCATTCCCATTATTCCTGTAAAGCCTTGAAGGATTTCCGGCGATGAAACAATCAATATCACCATCGTTATCATAATCTCCCCAGGTAGGTCCATTACTCTGTCCGCCTATTTCGATTCCAATTGAGGTATTAATTGATTCAAAACCACCGGTTCCATCACCCTTGAATAACAAACTTTTCGTACTGAATAGATCAAGATTTCCATCATTGTTGTAATCGATCCATGCCGCACCTGAATAATTACCAGCCATAGGAGTAGTTGCAATAGGATTTGAAGGATCGGTAATCTTTATAAATGTTTGTGCTGAGAGTGAATAAGCCGCAACTAATAAAATTATAACGACTAAAAGTAAAATGAATTTTTTCATAATAATACTTTCAAAATAATTTATCTAATGTATTATAATTATGAATTGCGGGATACGGTATACTACAAAGTGGGGGATTTTCACTAAGGGAATAAAACTAAGATTTTAAATAAATCTCTCTTTATTGGCTTTTTCAATCGCCTCTGCTTTTGAGCTAACTTCCAGTTTAGTATAAATGTTTTTTATGTGCGTACGTACTGTTTCTTTATCGATGAAAAGTTCATCTGCTATCATTGTATATGTTTTGCCTCTGCTTAATAATTGAAGAACTTCGGTTTCCCTTGGACTTAACGGGGATTCAAAATTTTTTTGAAAGGATTTTATAACCATACGTGCAATGCTTGTGCTCATAGGTGCGCCGCCGCTGTTTAGTTCATAAATAGCTTTTAGGAGTCTTTCGGGGGGGATATTTTTAGTTAAATAACCGCTCGCGCCTGCGCACAATGCATCAAATACTTTAGTATCATCCTCGTGTACAGTAACTACGATGATTTCAACTTTTGGATAACTTTTTTTTATGCGTCTTATGCCTTCGATTCCGGAAATGCCGGGAAGCCCTATATCCATCAAAATAATCTGGGGATCATCTTTTGTGAGATTTTTAATTGCCTCTTCACAATTATCGTAGTCTGCAATACAAATTAATTTATCCGATTCATTAATTAAATTTGCAAAAGCTTCACGGATAAGATTATCATCCTCGATTACAACGACTTTGAGCAGCCTCATTTAGCATTTGAAAAGTTATAAGTTAAGCTACTTTCTAGTTGTAATCTAAATAATTTATTGGAAATATTCCTTTGAATAAAATTTTG
>MGZZ01000167.1 GCA_001802795.1 Ignavibacteria bacterium GWC2_36_12
TACTATTGAATAACCACCCTTGTTCTGGAAAGGACCCGAATAATCTCCGGGATTTTCAAGTTTGTTCGCCTCTTCATAAAGCGGCGATGTACTGACACCGTCTAGAAGATATTTTCCTCCCTTCTCCCGCATTCCAGCCCTTTCAGTTCTGGCAGTCACCAAAGAATCAAAGTCAGCACCACTTTGTAAAAGGCTGTAATAGTAATTAATTAAAGAATCCTTAGCAGAAAATATTTCGGCAAAACTAACTCTGTCTGACCAGACATAATTGTCATTTGTTTCCAAGTAATACTTGTAAAGGCTGGAACTATCAGCTTTAATCTTGTTCCAGACTTCATCTTCCTGAAGC
Organism: Ignavibacteria bacterium GWC2_36_12; assembly: GCA_001802795.1. Classification (GTDB taxonomy): domain Bacteria; phylum Bacteroidota; class Ignavibacteria; order Ignavibacteriales; family Ignavibacteriaceae; genus RBG-16-34-14. Next base: position 350 of record MGZZ01000167.1, read on the forward strand.
TTAAAAATAAATACACCGTTTCTATAATCTTCCATTAAAGATGCAAATTCCACATCTGTTTTTTCCAGGCCCATCGCCTCCTCTTCCAGAAGATAATCTTCACTTACGGCTTTTACTGCTTCATCTAGGATAGATTTGTTTATAAGCTTTGCATAGTAATTCTTTTTGTCAGTAACCTTTCCAAAAAATTCTCCCACGGTAATATTTTTTCCTGCATAACTAAAAAGGTTTAAATCTTTTAGTTCCTCAAGAGCAGGATGGTTTTCATCAAGTTTTACAGAATCGCTTTTTGAAAGTATGTTGTTCAGAGTAGAATCATTAACCTGATAGTTGTACTTGGTGCGGAGATTATTAATAAAATTATCATGCACAAAGCTATAACTCTGCTTCTGAAAAGTTTCCTTAAGATTATCTCTTTCTTCTTCAAAGGTGGAACCGGGTTTTTTCTCTGTCACTTTAATTATGTGAAAACCGAACCTTGTCCCGACCACATCGGAAACCTGACCGACTTCGAGGCTAAATGCCGTTTCATCAAATTCTTTAACCATACTTCTTCTTTCGAAATAACCAAGGTCGCCTCCTTTATCCTTCGAGCCCGGGTCTTCAGAATATTCCATTGCAAGTTTTGCAAAGTCTTCTCCTGCTTTCAACCTCGTCTCTATAGAATCAATTTTAGCTTTTGCTTCAACAGTATCAGCTTCTCCGGCATCGTTTATAAAATCTATTAAAATATGACTGGCGCGGATGTGCGAAATTCTCGGCTGTTTATTTGTAACTTTAACGATATGTAACCCGTATCGTGTTTCAACTAAATCCGGATACACCTGCCCCGGTTCAGTTTTATAAACTGCATTTTCAAAATCAATAGGAAGGAGTCCGGCTGTTACATAATAAATGTCTCCACCAGCAGGCTTGGAATATAAATCCTGAGTATGGTTTTCAACCATCGCTTCGAAGCTTGTCCCTTTTTTTATACTATCGAGTACAGCTTCCGCTAAAGTTTTTGTTTCTGCTTCTTTCCCGGGTGCAGGTCTAAACATAATATGACTTACCCTGTATTCCCACTTTCTCCTGTTATATAATTCTTCCACAGCAGGAGCCACAAGGTATTTTTCGAGAAGGTATGAAACTCCAACTTTCTGTTTATAATCTAATAGCTCAGCCAGCAGTGAAGAATCGTTATTGTAATTTCTTACATGCGCATCTTTTAATTTCATTTTAAAGTTTAGATAAAGATCGAGAAAACTTTTTAGTTTCATTAAACTATCATCTTTAGCTTCTTCAAATCCACCGACATTTTTTGCATAAGCTTTTTCAAACTCATCCATCGTAATAGTCTTGTCGCCATATTCTGCAAGAACAATTTCAGAATGTTTAGTTGTACAGGAACTTAAAACAAAAAGAAGCCCAATTGAAATAAGAACAACTATCCGTGAAACCATACCTGAATCTCCTTATTTTTTAACAATTTTAGCTGATAAGTTTACCAACGGACTACCTGAAAATCAAGGTAATCTGCCAATAAAAATTTATTTAAAACTAAAAATGATCGTTAGCGGGGTCGGATTATTTTACTCTTGTTCCATCTTTAACGGAATCTGCTACAGTCAAGATTTCCAGATTACCCTCACTATTTTCGACGGCTAATATCATACCCTCTGATAAAAGCCCCATTAACTTTGCCGGTTTCAGGTTTGCAACTATAACGACTTTTTTCCCTGATATTTCTTCCGGCGTGTAAGATTTTGCAATACTGGCTATTATTTGACGTTCCTGGTTGTTTAGACGTACTTTCAATTTTAAAAGTTTTTCACTCTTCTCAACTTTTTCAGCCTCAATTACTTCCGCAATTTTAAGCTGAACTTTCATAAATTCATCGTAAGAAATTTGTTCTTCCGGTTTAGGTTCCGGTGTTTTGGTTGTTTCTAATTTTTCCATTTGTTTCTCTATTATTTCATCTTCAATTTTAGGAAAAAGAATATTTGCTGAATTCATTTTTTTACCAGCTTGCATAATAGGGTTCCCGCAATTATTCCAACTCGTTTTTTTAACATTTAGAATATTAAAAATTTTTTGAGATGTGAATGGAATTACGGGCTCAAAAAGATGCGCCAAAGTATAAATTGTATGAACACATATATATAAAGTTATTTCACACTGTTCTCTATTGCTATTATAAGTTTCCCATGGTTTCGAAACATCAAAATATTGATTAGCCTTTCTTGCCAAGTTCATTATTTCAAGAGTAGCATCTTTAATTTTATATTTTTCAATTAATTTAGAAACTTTAATTGGATAGTTCGCTAAAGTTTTAAGCATTTCAGAATCAGTAGAATTAATAATCTCATAATCTCCTAATCCCATTACGCGTCCCGGAATTTTTCCCTCAAAATTCTTATGAATAAAAGTTAGAGTTCTATTAACGAAATTTCCGAGAATATTCGCCAGCTCATTATTGTTCCTTGCCTGGAATTCTTTCCAGTAGAAATCAGTATCTCTTGTTTCAGGAAGGTTTGCTGCAAGTGTATAACGTAGCGGATCGGTATCGAATATTTTAAGAAAATCAATTACATCGATTCCCCATCCCCTGCTTTTGGAAAATTTCTTTCCTTCAAAATTTAAAAATTCATTTGCAGGAACATTCTGCGGAAGACAATATTGCTCTTTGCCGGATTCATTCCATGCCATAAGTATTGCAGGAAAAATTATTGTATGAAAAACGACATTATCTTTCCCTATAAAAGCAACATATTTTGTTTTGGGATCCTGCCAGTATTTTTTCCAGTGATCGGGTTTATTTTGCTTCTGCGAATATTCTTTTGTCGATGAAATATAACCGAGCACGGCTTCAAACCAAACATAAATTACTTTACCGGAAGCTGAACCTGCCCGTCCGGCAGGCGGGTCTACGGGAACTTTAATTCCCCAGTCGAGATCACGGGTAATTGCCCTGTCCTTTAATCCATCTTTAAACCAGCTGCGGCAATATTGAAGTACATTATCTTTCCAGCCATATTTTTCATTCATCTCGTTTACATACTTTTCAAGTGCTGGCTGGTATTTACCAAGCGGAAAAAAGTAATGCGAGGTTTCCTTTAAGGATGGTGTCTCACCGGTAATTTTGCTTTTAGGATTTAACAATTCGGAAGGATCGTAAAGTGAACCGCAGTTTTCACATTCATCGCTCCTTGCCTGCTCATTACCGCACCGCGGGCACGTTCCTTCAACATACCTATCCGGTAAAAACATTTTTACTCTATCATCATAAAACTGGTTCGATTTCTTCTCAATTAATATTCCCCGGTTAAAAAACTCAAGAAAAAACTCCTTTGCAGTTTCATGGTGCACAGGAAGACTCGTCCTGGAATAATTATCAAAGCTCATTCCGAATTGTTCGAAAGCTTTTTTATTTATCTCATGGTAACGATCAATAATAACCTGCGGTTTAACCCCTTCCTTATCTGCGGTAATTGTAATAGGTACACCGTGTTCATCAGAACCGCAGATAAAAATAATATCGTCTCCTTTTAGCCTTTTATAGCGGACATAAATATCTGCAGGAAGATAAGCCCCGCTTAAGTGTCCAAGATGGATCGGTCCATTTGCATAGGGTAAAGCAGATGTTACAAGAATTTTTTGTGTGGACACGGTTTTTTTAAAAATTCTACTAAAAATGTGCTTATAATATAGGCATTTTTCAAGAAGGAATTAAAGGGATCATTAGTTAAACATCATTAGTTATTGAAGGAAGCTTTGGAAGATTTTATAGTTGTCTCCGATATGGGAGATAAAAGATTTGTATCAATAATAAAAAGATTAACTAATCACATTTCATTTATTAAAAAGCCTCGGAATCGCTCCAGAGGCTTTAAAATTGCTGAGTTGATAATGGTTTCTTTAGTTTTCACTTCATCAGAACTAATTTTTTAGTTTGAATATTTTTTCCTGCTTGCAAAGTATAGAAATATATTCCTGATGAAAGATTGGTTGCATTAAAATTCACTTCGTAATTTCCCGTAGGTTTTTCCTCATTAACAAGAGTTGCAACTTCCCTTCCTAATACATTATAAATTTTAAGCGATATAAATTCTGAAGTTGGAATTGAAAAACTTATTGTGGTTGAAGGATTAAATGGATTTGGATAATTCTGTTCAAGATGAAAGTCCCTAATAATTTCATTTGTGTATTCCACCGAAGTAATTAGTGGGTTGCCAGTCCAAGTGTAGATTATATTTGGTCCACCCCATGACCACCCTACTGAAGGAGAAACAAATGCAGCTCTTTGGTGATTCACGGAATCAACAACAGTCCATGTTTCTCCATTGTCCAAAGTATATGCAGACCCAGGAGATGGACCATGAGGAGGTGTCGCCGTTATCACATAAGATCCAATTGTTCCTGATATGTATGACATAAAGAGTGTAGATATTCCTTCTGGTTTAGTTTCTGTAGAGTCCCAGGTTGCACCACCATCTGTTGTTCTTTTTACAACATGTGCAAGGGAACCACACAGTAAACCATTCAGCGTATCCTTAAATGCACAATAGGAACCGCCTGTGTTGACAACATTTCGCGTGGTATCCCATGTTAGTCCACGGTTTGTACTCTTGTATAATGATCCACCGTTTGTAGGAGCCCATATAGTATTATCTACAACCCAGGAATTTGCTGGAATAAATCCTTCACTATTTAAATCTGGAATATTTGATGACGGCACAGGAGTCCATATAGTTCCTCCGTCTGTCGTTGTATATATTTCAGGGTGTACACCGTTCCCATCACCAATACAAACACCATTGTCGGAATCAAAAAAGCGGACGACGAACATAAATCCGCTTGTTGTTAATTGCTCTGTCCAATTCAAACCTCCGTCGGTTGTATTATATATTGAGCCGTTTGCTGTGCCGTTCGCTGCGATCCACGCAGTGTCTGCATTGAATGATGCGATGCTGAAAAAAGAATTGAGTGAAGAAAGATTAGAAGCAACCCAGGTTGTGCCTCCGTCAGTGGTTCTTGTGACATAACTAACCCCGGGATTTCTGGTAACACCCCAACAGACATTCTCATTCACTGCTGCCAGTACAACTTGGTCGTCGGTCGGAATTCCGGAATTTTGAATTGTCCATTGAGCAAAAAGCGAACTACAAGCAACCAATAAGAACACAACTAAAAAATAGTTTGATCTGTTCATCACGAACCTCCTTTAAATTAAATTTTGGTTAAAAGATTTACTTGGTCAAAAGTAGATTATCACCGATGGCTTTACAATCGGCAATTTGAAGTAAAGTTGAATCAAAAATTGCAAATGATGCAACTAAGCTAATCAGTTTTAGGTAAGGGGAGAAAAATTGAATGAGTGAGACGATTAGAATATCAAAGGGATGAAATGTTGTTTACTTACGCAAATATTTCAGCACAGCTTCAGTGCGGGAATGGACATGAAGTTTCTTATAAATATTTCTCAGGTGTGTACGAATAGTTTTAACACTGAGAAAGAACTTCTCTGCGATTTCTTTATCTTGATATCCCTTGGCAAGATAGGATAGAATTTCTGTTTCGCGTTCCGATAGATTTTCAGTCTCCTTAGATGATTTACCGATCTGCTGAAATGTTTGAACAACTTTCCTGGCAATCTGATCGGACATAGGAGAACCGCCTTCATGCAATTCCCGGATTGCTTCCAGCAATTCCGCTGGCGGTGTTCTCTTAAGAATATACCCAGTTGCACCAGCAGCAAGAGATTTAAACACCTGTTCATTATCTTCATAAACAGTAAGCATCATTATTTGAAGATCGGGGGATTTCTCTATAAGGTTTTCGACACACTTTATGCCGGACATTTTGGGAAGTTGAATATCCATAAGCACAACATCAGGTTTCTGACCGGGAAGATATTTCAGTGCATCTTCTGCATTTGAATATGTTGCTACACAGTGGAATCCTTCAGAGCCATCAATCAGCAAGGATAATCCATTCCGGATTTTATCATTATCTTCAACAATAGCTACATTAATAATCATATTAACAAATTACCTTGAGTCTCGCTTTAATCAATACTTAGAATTAAGTAAAAAATCCATCATACTATGAAATTGACAGTAATAGTTATGCCGGTTCCCTGCCCCGGTTCTGATTCTATTTTAAATGTTCCTCCAATATTTTCAATCCGCTTCTGCATATTAATCAGCCCGTTTCCGCTGCCGGGTTTTTGGTTAATCGAAAATCCTTCCCCATTGTCCTTTACACTAATTATCATCTGGTTTTGCAAAAAATCCACACGCACTTGTACCTCTGTTGCACAGGAGTGTTTAACAATATTATGTAAGGCTTCCTTTACAACAAGAAACACATTACGTCTAACCTCTGCTGAAAGATGATAAGCAGGTATGTTATCAGGTATTTTAAAACTGTATTTGATGCCCGCCTTTCGGATATAATCTGCAGTATAAAGTCGCAGGTGCGCAACAAGATTATCAAGAGGATCGTTGCGGGGATTAATAGCCCAGATTATCTGCCCTATATTTTCAATTACTTCAGCCGAACGATCGGAAATATCTCTCAAGTGTATTTCCGCTTCTTCAGATTTACTCATATCTCTTTTTAAAAGTTCGCTTAGTATAGATATCTCTGAAAGACTCGAGCCAACTTCATCATGCATATCCTGTGAAATACGTACACGTTCCTTTTCAAGAGCGCGTTCCCGTTCCAGACGCTCAATTTTTTTCTGAAGTTTTCTTTTTTCTACATATCTTAATGTTCCACCAATCGAGCCAGCAACTGAAACCCAGAAAAAAATTGTGAACCACCATGTTTTCCACCATGGGGGTGAAATAATTATTGTGATGGAAGTTCCTTGTTCATTCCATACTCCATCATGATTGGATCCTTTTACAAAGAATGTATAAACTCCTGGGTCAAGATTGGTGTAAGTAGCCTCACGTCTGTTCCCGCAATAAACCCAATCTTTATCAAAACCCTCAAGCTTGTAAGCATATTGGTTGAAAGCGGGCATGTCATAACTTAGAGCGGCATATTCAATTGAGAACACATTGTCTTCATGTTCAAAAGTTATTTCACTCATCAACTCAGGTAAGGTAGCAAGATTGATAGTCTGATTTAACTTTTTCAATCCTGTGATGACAATTGGTGGAACGTAGCTGGATACCTTCACACTCTCAGGATTAAATACCAGGATACCGTTTGCAGTGCCAAATACAAGCTCACCGCTCTTTAATTTGATAAGGCTCCAACCAAGCACGTCGACATGTTCAAGACCGTCTGATTCGTCGAAGCTTCTGAAACTGCCGGCTGCCGGATCAAACATAAAAATATTTGATCCTCCTCCGTACCAGAATCGCCCTTTATTATCTTCAAGCATAAGATTAACGAACCGGCCATGTCGCTGATCAGCAGTATAAAACCTGGTGAAGTTTAAACTTTCTTCGTTGAATCGATTAAGCCCATCGGAAGTGCCGACCCAAAGATCACCAGATCTATCTTCGAGTAATGAGCACCAGTAATTACTGCTCAGACTAGTTGAATCTCTTTCATCATGAGTAAATCTACTGAAAGATTGCGTGTCCTTGTTGAACCTGCTCAGCCCTTCGGTAGTACCTATCCATATAATTCCTGTTTGATCCTGAAGCATTGAGTTTATCGGTCCGGCAGTTATGCTTTTGGGATTTTGAGTATCGTGAGTGAAGACCGAGTACTCCTTCAAATTTCGTCCGATCCTGTACAAAGAGCCGCCATTGGTTCCTACCCAAAGGAATCCCTCTTTGTCCGGTAATATGGAGGATATCCATTCCTGTGAACCATGAGGACTTGGTATACTCCAGACAACTGCTGATGTACCTGTTTTTATATTATACTTAGTAACTTCATCAAGAGTACTTATCCAGATTATTTCTGTTGCGTCTTCGTACATTTTTATTCCAGTCCCATCTGGTAAAACATTTGTAAACCTCCGTGTCAATATATCAAATCGCAAAAGACCAATTCCAACAGCTCCGATCCAGAAACTCCCTTGACTATCCGTAAAAAGATCATCTACGCGACTACCGATGCGAAGAGAATTCCCCAGAGTGTGCCGATGCAAAAAAGGTTTAGTAGCAACTGTGCTTACTCCTCCTCTGCTAGTCCCTGCCCAAAGAAGTCCGGCTTTATCAATATAAAGCATGTTGACCGCAGGATTTGAGAGACTGCCGGGATTGGCAGCATCAAAAGTATATTGCATGAATGTCTCTGTTCGCTTTTCATATCTGAACAATCCCCAACCCCAAGTTGCAATCCACAATGCACCCAAATTGTCTTCCCGAATGCATTTGATAGAAAGTGTACCAGAGTTAAGGTTTGTCGATTCTGCTACAGGCAGTTTTAAGCGCGTGAAATTACCGAACACTTTATCAAATTTATTCACATCCCCTGCATCCGACGTTACCCATATCGTACCGGATTGATCTTCCAGAATTGAAGTAACCCAATTATCAGATAGACTTTTCTGATCTGAGGGATTGTACCAGAAGTGTTTGAACGTTCCGCTGCTTCGGTCAAACTTGTGCAGTCCACCTCCATTCATAAGGAAATTTCCAGTGCCGATCCAAAAGTTTCCCTGACGGTCTTCCAGAATGGCATTAACGAAGTTATCTCCGGGTCTGGTAGAATCGTTTGGAGTAGGCAAAAAGAACGTCCAGGTTTCAGTAGTTCTGTCAAATCTATTTAATCCTCGTGCAGTACCAACCCAAAACACTCCTGCCCTGTCTTCATAGAATGATCTGATTTCATTACTGCTTAAGCTTTGGGGATTTTCCGGATTATGAAAATATCTCTTGAACGTTCTTGTCGCGGGATTAAACTTATTGAGACCGTACTGGGTTCCAACCCAGAGCGTTCCCTCTCTATCTACATACAGTGACCAGATGAAGCTGTCGCTCAGACTTGTCAAGTCGTTGGGATCATTCACAAATACTGTGAAATTCTCTCCATCAAATCTGTTCAGACCATATGCCGTCCCAATCCAAATAAAGCCTTGTTTGTCCTGCGTGATTGCATTCACCTCGGAGTTGGACAGGCCTTGTTCAGTTGAGATTCTGTTGACTACTACATTAATGCCGGATAAACCGGGAGTTTGGGCACTGAGTTCTTGTGGGATAACAAGGAAATATATCAGATAGAGGAGAGTGGCAATGAGAAGTTGATGAACCACCTGATGAAACGCTCTGTTTATCAAGGACATATTTTAATACTTAAAAAACAAATTGTAGTTCATTTTCGAATTGTCTTCAGGATTATTAGTTATTATTAAGTAGAATTATTTCAATTAATTGTTGATAAACAAATAGATACTATTTCAATTAACTTCTGTTTTAAAATTAAAATAAGATGGACTTACAAGGGAGGTTCTTTTTTAATTTGATTCAATATAAAGAAAAAAAGCAAATTACAAAACAAAAAGTTTGTAACTGGATATGCCGGATTATTTAATATCATTTCACCTACGTTTACCTGCATTTCACCGAAAAATCTTTTTAATAAAAGCTTTTGTTTAATAAGTTTAACTCAAAAAAGACTTTACTTTATAGGAGATACTAAAATGTCTGAAAATGCAGGTATGGATAAACGAATAACACTTGGTATAATTTTGATAATAATAGGCGGGATTTTTTTATTAAGTACATTCGATATTATTGACTTCCACGCTTCGAGAATAATCTTTTCATTTCCTTTTATCCTGTTTATAGTTGGCATAATGATAATGATCAACTCTGCAAAAAAAGCTCTGGGAGGAATATTGGCAGGTGTAGGATTCTTCTGGCTTCTGCCGAGAATTTTTCCGGGAATAGATATTGGACCAAATCTGATTATTCCTGTATTGCTTATAGTTCTCGGAATTTATATGATACTAAAACACTCACAAAAAAAAACGGAATACGAATCGGGAATATCGGGTGAGTCCTTAAAAAAAGATACAATCGATGATGTTGCAATATTTGGTGGCGGAAATAAAGTAATCCATTCGGATAATTTCAGGGGCGGAAGTATTACTGCTATTTTCGGCGGCTCGGAGATAGACCTTACTAACTGCAAACTTGCTGAAGGCACAAGTGTTTTGGATATAGTAGCAATATTCGGCGGAACAACTCTTATTGTTCCCAAAAACTGGAATGTTCAGCTGAATGTTACACCGCTCTTTGGAGGCTTTTCAAATAAAGCACTTAAAATTCCTAATCTTGAGATTGATAAATCGAGCACTCTTATTGTAAAGGGCATAGCGATCTTCGGTGGTGGCGAAGTAAAAACGATTTACGGCTGAGTTAAATGTCTGCTCATCCAATATTAAAAAATAATAAGAACCTTGCTATTTATCTTCTTGTCTGGCTCAGTGTTATGGCAAGTTACCAGGCTAATCTTAGCTGGGGAATCGGGTTGGAGTTAAAGTACGCTTTAACAGATAATCTTATTTTCAACATTTTTTTAGTGGGTCTCGGGCTAAGCCTCTGGTATTCTGCAAAATATATTTCATTTGAAAATAAGGCAGTTGTTAAAATTTTTCTAAGCCATATCTTCGGAGGAATTTTTATCTCGGCAATATGGCTGGCGCTTGGTTATTTTTTAATCAGTTCATTCGTTGCAATCGATAAAACATACACTAAGTTTTTCCTGAGCACTCTTCCCTGGAGATATTTAATAGGTGTGCTTTATTATTTCCTTTTCACAGCTTTTTATTATGTAATAATCTATTATTCGGATTACCAGGAAAGAACCATAAAAGAATCTGAGTTAAGAAATCTGGTAACGCAGGCTGAGCTTAAATCGCTAAAATTCCAGATAAACCCTCATTTTATTTTTAACAGCCTTAATTCTATGAGTGCCTTAACTGTAATCAACCCTGACAAAGCGAGAAATATGATTTTGAAGCTTGCTGATTTTTTACGATACACGCTTGCAAGCAATGAAAGGCAAACTACAAGCTTAAGTGATGAAATAAAA
>MGZZ01000168.1 GCA_001802795.1 Ignavibacteria bacterium GWC2_36_12
TCTTTTATTCTAATTTTTATACTATCGGCGAATGTTTTATTAACATGTTCTAAAACTTCTTTTAAAAAATTTTTCATTTTCTCAACAGAATTTGGAGAAACGAAATTTAAAGGATATCTCTCCGATTCAGGTATTCCTTTTTCATAAGATTGATGATCGTATAATGAATCATTAAAAGTTATTTGAAAATCATTCTTGCTAAGTACGTTCTCAGGTGTAACCCAAATTGGTTTTTGAAGACCCATACAAATTCTTATATATATATCCAATTTCTTATTATCGAATTCAGAACTCGAAATTGTATAAATGGCTTTATCCAAATTTGTCCAGTTATCTACGCCTGCAAGTGCATTTGTATCCAAATGTCCCCAAAAAACTCTTAAACAAACCCCCGTTGCGCCCCAATTTGTTGCAACTCTGCTTAGCCAATCCTTATTGCTTGCTACACGAACATCTGCTACAAAAACAATTTTAAATTTTTTTTTACTACAGGATTGAGCTTGCGTAAGATAAAAATTGTTAAATAAGAATAATAAAATTAAAAAAATTATACTTTTCACCTACATCTCGATTGGTATAGAGAATTATAAAGGTTCTTTAGCAGCTTTATTCCAAAATAAAAATTGTGCGAAAACTATTATTGAAAAATTGAACATCATATCTAACCTAGTAAGAGGATCCGAAGAATATGAAATAGCCATTACAGCAAAGGCTATACTAAACAAAGTCAAAATCACAATGTTAGGATTTCTACGTAGGTAGTAATATATCTCTGAAATTATATAACCGATTATAAATGGAATTAAAGCCAATCCGGCAATGCCAAAGTCATAGTAGTAAGCCCAATAAAATGGATAAGTATTATACCCTCCAATATGTAATCTGAACTTATCAAAGTTGTAATATTCCTCTATCCAATGCTTTATACCCGTAATTGCTGAAATGAAGTCGAGTGTAAAGAAACCGAAAGAATGGTTGTCAATCTGAGAATAGTATTTAACAAAATTTTCAATACTCATAACTATATACATATAAGGTATGGCAAATTCTGCATATTGTTGAGATAATTTCATTTTTGAATCAATAATGATATACGCAGTAATTAATTCTGTAGTTCTGAGCGATTGGATTCCTATTATTAAGCTAATAATAACAGAACCAAAAATAATAAATGTTCTTAATTTTACTTTTCTTCCCGAGTAATAGATTAAACAAAAAACCATCATAATCAAAATAAATAATCCATATCGCTGAACAATAAGAATATAATTCCCCATAGCAATAATAAAAACAAAGATTAGGAACCACTTCTTTTTTAAGTTAGCTTTTATAAAAATGAAATATTCAATAATTAGAAATAAAATTACATTCGCACTACTTACAATAAGATGTAAACCAAATATTCCAAATAATATACGTGCACGGTCCGGTTTAGAAGTAAAAAGAGGAAGGTAACCTTCAATTTGCCACTCTGCAATAAAACAAAAGAGATAAATAAAAAAATATATTACTATAAATCTGAATAATTTCTTTTCATTCAATCCCACTTCTCTTATCTTTGTTCGAATTTCCGAAATACGGAGAAATGATTTATCTAAATTAATTATGTATGATATATAAATTCCTAACAAAAAAGTTAATATGCCAAGAAGTGCAATAAACCAATCAAAATAATTCCAGTGTGGTTGTAATTTGCTGAATTTAAATTCAACTAACCCAATTACAAATAACCATAATAATGAAAAAACCCTTCCTGGAGAGAGAAAGTCAGAATTTTTTTTAAAACCAGAGATAAGGATTATTATAAATAATAATAAACAAAAAAAACTTATAGTTGGCATTATTTTATTAGTCTAAAATCTAATTATTTTATTGATTTCTTCTTTTAATACCAACTCTTAATGACTGTTTTATAAAATCATACCTCTCCGGATCAATATTTTTAATTTTATTAATGCCTTCTAAAGAAAAAACGATTAATAAACCCAAAAATGTTGAGCTTAAAAAAGATATAATAAAATATAGTGAGCCTTTAGGTTTTGCTTTTCTCTCAGGTGGGCCTGCTTTATCAAGAATTAAAACAGATGGTGTATTCCTTACTTCTTCTACTTTAGCCTGTTCGTACATAGGCTGAACAAATTCCAATATTTTGTATTGAATTTCTAAATCTTTATAGATCTTTAAATATTTATAAGCTAGATCTGGTGCTTTTTTGAAAGGAATTAATAAATTTATTCCATCTTTCGAAACTTCGGTCCCGGCATTTATTTTATTAATCTTACTTTTTAATTCCTCCACTTCAATCTCCAACTGATTTAACATAGGGCTGTTAGCGCCATAAGTTTTCTGAATCACATTTAAAGCCACTTCCTTTTTGACCAGATCAGCATAAATTTCAGACATAGCCTTAACTGTAGATTCCAATTGTTCAGGGACAGCAACAACACCATATTTCTCCTGAAAGTCCTTCATTTGATTTTCAAGATCATCAATATCATTTTTATTTTCAAAATATCTTTTTTCCACAAATTCACGGTTTGCTTTAGCATTAGTTACACTTAACCGGGTATTTATTTCGTTTAATTTCCCAATCATATAATTTGCTATATCTGCCGCTCTTTGAGGATTTTTATCATACACACTTACTAGTAAGTTGCCTTCATCCTGCACTTCAATATCAAGATTAGAAGTAAATTCCTTAACAACCTTTTCGTAATAATCTCCTTCTAGATCATATTCCTTCGTCAAGTTGAATTCCTTAATTACATTATCAGCCAAGGTGGAACTTTTCAATATTGCTATATAACGGTCCAGTTCGGTACTTCCAGTTAATGCCGCCAAACCCTTTGAAGGAGTAAAACCCTTCACCAGTGAAGAAAGTCCACCAAGAGCTCCGAGAAAATCAGTTTGTTCTGCCGGTAATACAGATGCTGATGCTTTATACCATTTAGGGGATAGCAAAGCAAGTAATGTTGCACTTGTTGTAATTACAAAAATAAACCAGAACAAGAACCATCTGAATTTAACTGTTATTGTTAGAAATTCTATAAAAGAATGACCAACCGTGTTTTCACTGGAGATTTTTTCGTTTGATTGTCGTGTTTCCATGAATTCCAAATTTAATTAAATAATAATAAGTATTTTTCCAAAGTTAATGTTTTTAGAATAGTTGTAGCAACAACATTTTTATTCAAGATACATTTTTTCCTTTAATTGTCGGCTGTAAAATTATGAATAACAAAGAATGGTCTGAAAAAATATTACAAAAATATGATTCATTATTTAAACATCGCTGGGAAATATACGATGAAATTGTAAAAGGTGCACTAAGTTCTCAAATGGTGTGGGTAGATTGTGGTTGCGGTAACGATGGAATGGTCGAAACTTATGCAAGTCTTGTCAAAACTGCTGTTGGTGTCGATATCATAGATCCTATTCACAAAAGGAACTATATAAAAGCAGACATAAGATATTTACCTTTTCCATCCGATTATGCTGATTTAATTACTCTAAGGTTTGTAGTTGAACACTTTCAAAACTCTGGTGAATATATATATGAACTAACCAGGGCAATTAAACCGGGTGGACAAATAATAATATTAACTACAAATCTTTTAAGTCCTTTTATATTTTTACCACGATTATTTTTACCTTCCTCAATAAAAAGTAAAATTCTCACAAAACTTTTTAAAGTAAAAGATGAAGATGTTTTCCCCGCTTATCATAAAATGAATACTCCAGACAAATTTAAAAAGCTAACTAAAAATTTTAGATTAAAAAAAATGATGTTTATCTCTGATTTAAACTATACAAGGAAATGGGTTTTTATTTTATTATTGATTTGGCATAAGATTACCGGAATGAAAATACTAAATAAATTCAGAACAAATATTTTAGCGATTCTTGAAAAGAAATAATCTATTTCATCAAAATCATTTTCTTCATATAGGTATAATTCTCAGTCTGGAGTTTATAGAAATAAATTCCACTCGATAAGTCAGTTCCTTCAAACTCAACTTCATAACTACCTGCAGGTTTTTCTTCATTAATAATAGTCGAAACTTCTCTTCCAAGAATATCATAAACCTTAAGTAAAACCAGACTCCTTCGTGGAATCCGGTAATTTATGGTTGTAGCTGGATTAAAAGGATTGGGATAGTTTTGGTATAAGAAATAACTTTCAACAGTATTTGTTTTATCATATGATATCCCCACAAAATCTCCGAATTCTTCCCCGTTTATCTTTGCATATTCTATATTATATTCAGAATAAACAGTGAACCCCCAACTCTGATCATCACCAATTCTTACAGCTCCCAAGTCATCAGTTAAAATATAACTCCAGGCTGGTGGAGTGTTGTCATGCGTATAAAAAATCTTACATGGTCTATTCTCACCAAATACAAAAAGTGTATCTATTCCACAACAAACCTCAACACCAAAGTAATCCCAACATTCATTCTCAAACGCATCTAATTTGAAGAGTAACCCTTCCCCTCCCCCCAATTCATTATATTCAATAATCGATTTCAATAATGAATCATACCTAAAGTATTTAAGTGTGTCATAAAATGGCTTCCCACTAAAAGCAACTTTAACTTCATAATATGAATTAGATTGATTTTCAAATATTGTATCTTTTAAAACCGTGGAAACTATATAGGAAATTGTAGTGTCAAACATAAAAACATGCTTTACTTCATATTGCCAGCGGTTATCAATCTGAAGAGGAAAAAAGGATTTTAACGAATCAACTTGACAATAGTTTATCCTAGGTAATATGAATATCGTTACCACGATGCAGAGTGTCTTTTTCATAAAATCCCCCGATAAGTTCATTTTAATAAAATCATTTTTTTAACCGAAGTATAATTTTCTGCTTGCCCGTCTTGGCTCGGCAAAGCCGAGACAGAAAGCTTATAAAAATAAATTCCACTTGATAAGTCAGTTCCTTCAAACTCAACTTCATAATTGCCAGCGGGTTTTTCCTCATCAACTAAATTTGCAACTTCTCTTCCAAGAATATCATAAATTTTTAGTGAAACAAATCCGAATTTCGCAATCCGAAATTCAATATTTGTTGTTGGGTTAAACGGATTGGGGTAATTCTGAAAAAGAGTGTATGATCCGGGAAAAAATTCTTTAGGATTTTCGACAGAAGTTATTGAATGAACACTTCTGAAAACACCTTTATGCTCTGTTCCTGCAAACAGGAAACCATTTTCATCTATAACTAATGCATTCACTAAAGTATCCGTCAATCCCTGATTAACAGCATTCCATGAAGATCCATTGTCTGTTGAAGAAAAAATGCCGGCATTTCCGGTTCCAACATATATATTATCTTTAGAACTGATTAGGATACATCTTATATCTTGTGTGGGTAATGATCCGTTTGTATAAGACCATGTTAAACCATTATCAGTTGATTTGAGTACTCCTTCAGTAGTCGCAGCAAAAACTTCATTATTAGAATTCCATTTAATGTCAAATATTTTGGGAAGTGTCTGCGGATCAGTATTAACATTATTCCAGGTGAATCCATAGTCTGTTGATTGAATTATACCATAGCTATATACATAAGTTGGAAAATGTGTATTAATTTTCTTCCTGTTCTCAACACAGCCAAGTACAATTCCATCCTTATTTGCAGCTAATACCATAATAGTGTTTCTTTGCTCGTCAAAATTACCTTGAATTATAAAAACCTCATGCCATGTATCTCCATTATCTATAGAACGATCTAATTCAGCGCTTCCATCTCCTCTATATCCTCCTGTAAGAACTGTATTATCAAAAGAGCAAAGACTGTATGTAATTAAATCGTAAAGAGCCCCGGGTTGAGAATAGTCGAACCACGAGACACCATTGTCTGTAGATCTTATGATAGTACCACTATTAGATATCACAAATAAATATCCCATTAGAAGTAGTAGAAAGTTTGTCCACGGAGAAATATTCTGAGGGTACACCAGGCAAAATTTTGTTAAAGGAACCCCCGTTATCAGTTGAATGATAAAGTCCAAAGGTTTTTGCTCCTGCAAAAATAACACCCTGATGACATAAGAGTGTTGAAACAGATGAAAATGAGCCTGGAAAACCCTTAATGAAAGATTGCCACGGTCCGGTCAATGAACCTGATCTAAAAATACCAATATCATTTGTTCCCATATAATATTTATCACTTCCATTATAAGCTATAAACTTAGGGGATCTTTGAAAAGTAACAGTGTTCCAGTTTAAACCATAATCATTTGAAATAAAATAATTATTTGTATAGTTAAAATCAGCTAAAACAATTGCATCATCAATTGGGTTTATATAGATAAAACTACCATACCATTCCCTTAATTCAGTCCATGTCACACCATTATCAGTTGATCTATATAAAATATTTGAATAATAGTAGGGTTCTTCAGAATATTTATCTGCATAAATATATCCTAATGAATTAATAGCAATATTTGTGGCGCTTAAATTGCTGATCTTAGTCCAGGAATTTGCCTTGTCGGTAGATTTATAGAGACCAGCATCTGTTAAAGCTATAAGAATTCCATTTCTATTTACATCAATATTCCAGGGGCTTTTCCCTGCACTAAATATTCCATTATTATTTTTTTCAGTCCACGTTTCACCGGAATTTGTTGAGCGATAAAAACTTAGATAATTACATAGATATAAAACCCCATCATTATCACAAACAATCTTTGAGTTATAAAATAAGTCTTTGTTATCTACCCAAGTCTTTCCGCTATCAACTGAGCGGTACATAACTCCATCATAACCTAATGCAAAAACAAATCCTTCTTTAGATATTGCAACTGAATAACAGGACTGAGATATCTCTGTAGAAAGCCAGTTTTCACCGGCATCAGTCGAAATTGCTAATCCAAGATCGGTTGATACAACCACCAAATCATTTTTTGCATCCACAGACATTATGCTATGATTGTAAGAAACAGGAAAATCTGATTTTCGCCAAAAATCTTGAGCAAAACTAAGAGATGAAAAAGAAAATAAAACTATTGAAAGAACCCATTTTACCTTTTTCATGATTACCCCAATATTAATTTATACTCCTATTTCGTTAAAAATTCTCTATCAGCTACAATTTTAGTATGTAGGATAATTTTTAAGATGAGCCGAAACTTTTTCATATTCTCCCCGTCCAAAACTATAAAAATATACATCCTAATAAACGGAATAAAAATTGCTTTTTCAATACTATTCTTTGCATTAAAATAGTTTTATAATAACTCCGTTATTTTTTATTGATAATTATTTTCTTGATTTAATTTATTTTTTTACTATTTTAGCACTAACAACAAAGGAAATTTTATCTTATTGACCAATTTGCTACCAATATAAATTATAAAATAGTTTATATTTTTAATCCAGAGTAGCAAAGTTACGCCGATTTAGGGAACTTCTCTGGTCGGTTTTTTTGTTTTTATTGGAGCCACTAAATAGAAGGAGTGAGTGTACCGATTTACTGATACGAAATACTAAGGTAATAGTAATAACAAAAAAGGTGAGTTATGAAAACAGTAAAAGCAAAAATAGACAACCCTTTGTCTGATCTCATAAGCGATGAGATTTTTGAGATTCTGAATTCTCAGGGGTTAATAGATGAGAAATCTGTAAGGGATTACCAAATCCGGAAGAAATTCAAACAGCTTAGATCCAATAAGATAAGTGCAGGCGATGCTATTGATTCTATACGAGAAGAATACCCTTACCTGCAGTTCGATACAATCCGCAAGATTGTATACCAGATAAGTAAATAGGTAAACACTTGACAATATTTAACAAGTGAGTTATATTCTCATTGACTCTTTCAAAGGGTTCTCCCCTGCCCTTTGATGCTAATGAGTCGGAGCCCAGTGATTCCCCATTACTGGGCTTTATTTTATTTTTAGAGAGTTTGTTTATGGCAAAGAAAATTCAGAAGAGAAAATCGAGAGAACAGAAAAAAAGCTTCGAGCCACCTTTTAAAATATACTGGGTAAAACAGAACTATATTTTTCTTTTCATAGGCTTCGCATTATTATTAGCAGGTTTTTATTTTTTGGCTCAAGGTCCGTGGAACAGCTTTTCATCATTGGTGATTTCTCCCATTCTACTCTTCATTGGTTATGCGGTAATTTTTCCTATTTCAATATTCTTTAGGAAGAAAAAAGAACAAAAACATTCTCAGGAAAACGAAGTTGCTACTGGCAAAAGTTAAAGGGAATTTAGTTTCCACTCAAAAGAATCCATACTTAAAAGGACACAAACTTCTTCTTGTTCACCAGGTTGATCTCAAAGGAAAATACCTTGGTAAGAAAGATATAATTGCTCTTGATATGCTGGATTCCGGAATAGGCGATACTGTCCTTGTAGTTCAGGAAGGAGCTGCTGTTATGCAGATACTTGGACACAGAAAAGCTCCGGTTCATACTATGATTGTTGCGATAGTTGATAATATAGAAATTACAAAATTACCCCGCGGCGGGATTCCGCTAAGTGCGGGACAAGATTAAAGATTATCCGAAAGGATCACTTTTATCATAAGATTCGGGGGCTCAACAAATCAAAAAATTTTTCAAGGATTATTTTTTTAAGATTCGTCAATCTTTTCCCGAGGAGATTACTTTGGAGTAATCTTTAAATTTTTTAATCTTTTAATTATAAGAATGTCTAAACTCACTTTCGAACAACTGACTGATTTAAAGCTACTTCTTTCTGTTGAAGGAATAGGTCCCGGGAAAATCAGAAAACTTCTTGCCCGGTTCCGTTCTATAGAAAAAATCTTATCAGCTAATCTTAAGTCTCTTAAAGAAGTTGTAAATGAGAATCTTGCCAAAAGAATTCAAAAAATAAATAATAATAGAAACAATATTGAATCCGCTTTAAGAGAAGAATCTGATACACTTTCAAAAATTAATGGAAATATAATAACTGTATGGGATGAATCTTTTCCTCCGCTACTCAAAAAGATATATGATCCGCCACTCTTAATTTACACTAAGGGCACTTTTACAAGAGATGATGAATATTCAATAGCAATCGTGGGAACGAGACAACCGACAAATTATGGTAAAATACAAACAGAAAGAATTGCCTCAGAGCTTGCAAACCAAAATATTACAATTGTAAGCGGGTTAGCAAGAGGGATAGATTCTATTGCACATAAGTCGGCTTTGAAAGTTGGAAAGAGAACGATAGCAGTTACCGGATCAGGGCTTGATGTTATTTATCCGCCCGAGAATGCAAAACTATATGATGAAATAGCTGAAAAAGGGTTAATCATTTCTGAGTACGAACTTGGCGCTAAACCCGATGCTGTAAACTTTCCCAAAAGAAACCGGATAATTTCAGGATTGAGTCTGGGTTGTATTATTGTTGAAACCGGCATTACAGGTGGTGCTATGCAGACTGCTGCGTTCGCTCTCGATCAAAATCGTGAGGTCTTTGCTGTACCTGGAAATCTTGGGGTGAAACAATCAGAAGGAACAAATGTTCTTATTCAAAGAGGAGAAGCAAAACTGATCAGAAACTCTGAAGATGTTTTACTGGAACTGGAGCTAAAACTTAAACCAATAATCGGCAAAAATATTCCCAAGCCAAAAATAGAAATGAATCTTTTCGAGGAAAAAATAATTTCTGTCTTAAAAAACGAGCCTGTTCAGATAGATGTTATCGCAACCTCAACAAATCTCTCCACTTCAGATTGTCTTGTACATTTACTCTCGCTTGAATTTAAAGGATTGGTTAAACAATTACCGGGAAAGATGTTTGCTCTTATTTAATTACAAAATTACAAGATTAGAGATTGCAAGATTATACTACGTAAATAATAAATTATTTCCTCAATTTTGTAATCTTTAAATTTTGTAATCTTGTAATAGTTAATACTTCTTCTTCCCCTTCCACAAGAATTTTAATCTGTCTTTCAAATTTTTCTCCTGCCCGTTTTCGCCGGGAAAATAGAACTGCGAATTTTTTAATTCTTCAGGCAAATAATTTTCGGTCACAAAATTATTATCAAAATCGTGTGGGTATTTATATTCTTTTCCATAGCCAATTTGTTTCATCAGTTTTGTCGGCGCATTTCTTAAATGAAGCGGAACGGCGTACAAAGGTTTATTCTTCACTTCACTAAATGCTTTTTCAATCCCGAGATAAGCAGCATTGCTTTTGGGCGAAGATGCAAGATAAGTTGTACATTGAGCCAGAATAATTCTTGCTTCCGGCATTCCAATTTTATCAACAGCACCGAATGCAGCCTCGGCTAAAACCAGTCCGTTGGGAGAAGCATTGCCAATATCTTCCGAAGCAAGTATAACTAATCTTCTTGCAATAAATAAAGGATCCTCGCCGCCTTCAAGCATTCTCGCAAGCCAGTACAAAGCTGCATCAGGATCGCTGCCGCGGACACTTTTTATAAAAGCCGAAATAACATTATAATGTTCTTCCCCGCCTTTGTCGTAAATAATGTTCTTTTTCTGAACGATATCTTCCAGAATCTCTTTTGTTATTACAACAGGACCTGCCTGATCGGCAGGTAAATCAGAATTGATTTCATGTATAACCGAAGCTTCGAGAATATTTAACAATGTTCGTGCATCGCCACCGCTCAGGTATATTAAAAAATCTTTGTCCTGAAGATCAATATTCAACTGTGAAAGAAAGGAATCTTTTTCAAACGCTGTTTTTATTATTGATTCAAGATCATCCTTGCTTAATTCTTCAAGAATATAAGTCCTTGCTCTCGATCTTAAAGCAGGTATAACTTCAAAAGAAGGATTTTCTGTTGTTGCACCAATTAAAGTAATCAAACCTGTTTCAACACTGTTAAGCAGTGCATCCTGCTGCGCTTTGTTAAAGCGATGTATTTCATCAATAAATAAAATTGTTCTTTTGTTCAGATTTTTATTTTGTCCTGCAATTTCAATAATACTTCTTATATCTTTTACTCCTGAAGAAACAGCATTTATCTGGTGAAAGTCTGCATTAGTATGGCGGGCAATAATTTTTGCTACTGTTGTTTTACCAGAACCGGGAGGTCCCCATAAAATTATCGAGCTTAAAGTATCATTTTCGATCATCAATCTTAATGGGCGGTCTTTTCCAAGAAGAGATTCCTGACCACGAAATTCTTCAAGAGTTTTAGGACGAATTCTTTCGGCAAGAGGAACTTGTGGAATATTCGGTTTTGGCATTATTATTCCTCTTCAATCTTAATTGCTTTTTCACCTTCTCTAATCATATTATATTTTTCTCTTGCTGTTCTTTCAATCTTCGCAGGAATTTTTTGCTTTAAGGAATCTACTTCATCTTTCAACTTTTTATTTTCCTTATCCACTTTTTCCATTTGAGAATTAATATCTTTAACCTCGCCTTTAAGTTTAAGGTATTTAAATACTCCCTGCTCGTTAAAAAAGAGAAAGATTAGTCCGGCAATAAAGAGAAGAAGAAAAAAATAATTCCTGATTTTTTTATTCTTAAAGAATGCCATTTATTAAACCTGCCCAGCTGGCAGACTTGTTTTTATAATCCTGTTAATAAGTTCTTCAAAAGAAACTCCTGCGGACTTTGCCATCTTAGGAACCAGACTTGTAGATGTCATTCCGGGAAGTGTGTTTACTTCGAGACAATAATCCATATTATCTTTTGTTAATATAAAATCGACTCTTGCGCATCCTTCACATTCTAAAGCTTTAAAAGCAGCAAGAGAAGTTTTCTTTAAATTATCTGAAAGCTCATCACTTATTTTTGCAGGAACTTCATACTCACTCATTCCCGGAGTGTACTTGCATTCGTAATCATAAATGCCATGTTTAGGCTTTATTTCAAGCACCGGGAAAACGTCATCCTCGAGAATTGCAACAGTTAGTTCTCTGCCAAGAATATATTCTTCAATCAATGCTTTATCGGAAAACTGCAATGCAAGCTTTACTGCTTCATCAACATTATTTTCGTTCTCACAAATTGTCAATCCGACAGTCGAGCCCTGGTCATTCGGTTTTATAACACAAGGATATTTTACTTCAGTCCCTATCTCATTTATCAGTAAAGATAAATTATAACTTTTGAGGCTAACAGTAATCCACTTAGGCGTTCTTATATTATAATGTTGAAACAATATTTTGGACATTGTCTTATCCATTGTGATAGCACTCGAGACAACTTTGGAACCGGTATATTTTATTCCTTTGAGTTCAAGAAGCGATTGTACGGTTCCATCTTCTCCCCATTTTCCATGAAGAGCAAGAAATGCAAGATCAACAGAGTCGAACAATCTCATGTTCAGGGCTTTTACATAATTTTCATTAGATATTTCAGCGAAGTCTTTTTCTGCAAAATATGCTTCAACATCTCCCGGCTGATTTTCTCCATATGCAGGATCTACCAGAACTGTATCATAGCCAAGGTTTGTTAATGCTTTATAAATGGATAGTCCTGTTGATTTAGAAACTTTTCTTTCCGGCGATGTTCCACCGAGAATAAGTGCAATTTTAATTTTCCTATTCGTCATTAAATATCCAGAAGGTTCAGTTAAAAAATATTTCTTTCATCAGGTAAAATTCCGTAAACCTCACGTGCAAGGTTAATTAATTCTTTAACCTTTTCAAAAGATAACTCTTTCTCTCCCCCAAGTAACTTTGCTGCAAAAATCGTATGGGCAGAATGTTCGAGCTTTTCCATCTTATTATATGCATCATCGAGATTTAAACCGAGAGTAACAGCCCCGTGATTCTGCAGCAGGAAAGCCCACGCAAAATCAATATAAGGTTCCATACTTAAAGGCAATTCATCTGTAGAAGGAGTTGCATATTTACATAAAGGAATTTTTCCTAATGTAAGAATAACCTCGGGGAAAATATGTTTGGAAAAATCAACTCCACAAGCGGCAAATGCAGTAGCATAAATCGGATGACAATGTACAACTGCATTAACTTCAGGTCTGCGGGAATATGCAAACAGGTGCATTTTAAATTCAGTAGAAAGCTTTCCTTTACCGTTTAGGATTTTGCCCGCAGCATCTATTTCAAGAATATCGTCTTCTGTAACGTCTCCTTTGGATATTCCTGAACGGGTAATGAGAAAGGTATTATCGGAAGTTACGGTTGAAATGTTTCCGTCGGTTGCAGAAACAAATCCTTTTCCATGAACCTTCCTGCAAATTTCTACTAACTTTCTTTTCTCTGGCATTTACTCTCAAGCTCTTCCATTAACTTCATATTTATTAATCCGTCATATCCTGTTGCAAGAGGCTGTTCATTTCTCAGAAAAGATTGTTGAACGGATTTAAGCAGATAAAGAAGATTATTTGCTCTTTTCCTGAATGATTTTTTTGTTTCTCCTTCATGCAGAATTGTCAATTTCGCCGGCTGATTGCCAATATACTTCTCAATACTTATTGCACCTTTGTTCCCAAGTATTTCTACCCTGTTAAAAGCTTTCTTATTGTTGTAAGAAACATTGAAATATCCATATCCTCCTTTTTCAAAATGAACTATCGCTGCAGCAAAATCATCTACATCACTTTTATAAACGACATTGTCAACAGAACCTTCAATACTTTTTATTTCACCTCCAAAAAATCTTAGAAGATCAATCATGTGAGTACCTAAATCACGCAGAGCTCCGCCACCGCTTAGTTCCTTATTAAAACGAAAGTTGTTGCCGGGAACCATGTCTATATTAAAATTAAGATTTATTGAAACAAGTTTGCCTATATATTCGTTACCAATTAATTCTTTCGCTTTTCTAATCAAAGGATGAAACCTGTAAACATAAGACACTGCGAGTTTAACCCCATTATCTTCACAAACTTTTATCATTTCTTCTGCCTGGGATGAATTCAGGGAGAGAGGTTTTTCGCAAAGAATATTCTTCCCGGCTTTAGCTGCTTTTATTACCTGTTCATAATGGTGTGAATTCGCACTCGATATATAAACACAATTTACACCGGAACTAAGAAATTCATCGTAATCAGAAAATGCACTGGCTATCCCGAATTTTTTAGAAAGTTCGATTGCTCTTTCTTTACTATTACTGAACAAAGATACAACTACATTCCTCTTTAGTAATCGCAATGTCGGGATGAAAGCATTTTCAGCAAAGCGTCCGCAACCTGCAACTCCCCAATTTAATTTTTGTTTTAGCATATTATGTTGGTTTCAATAATCATCATTTACAGTAATGAGTACGAAGTATGGTGTAAGTATATCAATGACAAAACTTATCCGGGTTTTCCATCATTGAACTAAGCATCCTAGCAACCTCATCATACACTTTTAAATCTCTAAATCCTTTATATATCCTTTTGCTATTAATCATTATTAATTTATTCTTTACTCCCTACTCATTTTTTCTTACTCACTACAATAATCAATCTGCTATGCTATTTTCTTAAACTGTTTTAATCTCTCCATTAATTTTTTAACAGGTTTCGAATTCTGCATAATATAAAAATGCACACTCGGAATATTTTTATCCAGCAATTCATTGACTTGCTTTACTGCCCACTCGACGCCGATATCGAGAACCTGTTCCGGTTTTGCAGCGTTAACTTCTTCTACAAGATCCTGCGGAAGATTTACATAAAAATTTTTGGGAATAGTTACCAAATGCGCTTTAGTGGTTAATATTTTTAAGCCGGGAATAATAGGAACATTTATTCCTTCTTTCCTGCATAAATCAACAAAATCAAAAAAAACCTTGTTATCATAAAACATTTGTGTAACCACATACTCTGCTCCTGCATCAACTTTTTGCTTAACAAACTTTACATCCGTTTTAAGATTCGGAGCTTCAAAATGTTTTTCTGGATAACCACTGACACCAATACAAAAATTTGTCGGTTTCGCATCCAGAAGACTTTCCTCAAGGTATTTTCCATTGTTCATATTAACAATCTGCTTTACCAGGTCTGCTGCATAAATATTTTTGCTTCTCCCTTCGGGCACAGGTTTCTGATAACCGAGATCGTCTCCGCGTATTGCAAGTACATTTTCAATACCCAGATAATTTAATTCGATTAAAAAATCTTCCGTTTCTTCCCTTGTAAATCCGTTGGTAAGAACATGAGGAACAGCATCTATATTATACTTATTCTGAATAAGAGCACAGATACCGAGTGTTCCCGGTCTTTTCCTTTTTATAATTTTTTTTATTCCTTTAGATGTCTCTTCGTAAACAACTTCGGCAGGATGGCTGGTAATATCTATAAACGGCGGATTGTATTTGGATACCTCTTCTATTACAGAAAGAAGACTTATGAAATCCCCGCCTCTCTTCGGCGGAATTAATTCAAAACTTATTAACGGTTCCTTGGCTTTCGCCAGATGTTCGATTACTTTCATATTTATCTTTTATTTCTAAGTTCAAATTTAAGTCTAAAATTAGAATTAATCTCAAATCTCAAAAGTCAAATTTCAAAACTATAAATTATCAAATTTTGAGATTTGAAATTCACCTTATTCCGGAATCAACTTTAACAAAATTTTGTTCCTTTTTATTGATTCTTCGTCAGTTCTTATCATCATATATTCTCCCCTTAACCACATTTCTGTCATATCTTTATAGTGATCACTCATCACATTACCGGATTCTCCGGTTGTAAGAATTAAATAAAACAGATCCGGTTCTGCAAAATCGAAAATATATCTCATTGAGGGTCCCAGAACATCATCAAAAGGTTTATGATTATTTTTATTATCGTCATAGAAAGGATATTCTGTATTAAAGAGAGTTGTCCCGTCTCCTCCGACAGGAAACGGACCTATATCAATATACTTATCAAGCAAAGAGAATTGTCCGCTGAAAGTATGTTTATGAGTTACAGTATGTAACTTACCCCATTGCCATTCTTTAATTTCTTTTCCAAATATCTTTTCCAGTTCCGATAATGCATCAACAAGGCTTTTACGAATTATAAAATCTCTATCCTCATTCTGTGGAGTTTCTGTATTATTAAACCAGGGATGAGATTTATCCTTCATCATTTTCTCAATGCTTCTGTAAGGAACATTAGAAACAAAAATAAACTGGTTGTAAAGATCATCTCCCAACTCGTCATAAAAAATATTCTTAAGCAGATATTTGTAAAAAACCGAGTAGATAGCCGGAACCTGGCTAAATTCATTCATCTCGTAATCCCAGTCATTAAGAAGCTCTAAAGTAAGAGAAAGGTTTTCATCTGTGGCTTTAAAATTCTTAAAAGCAGATATTATGTATTGAGTAATCATCTTTGCATAGGGTGAAACCTGGTCCATCTGGTATTTCATAAAATCGGGAACAGAATATTTTTGTTTACCGGTAAGAAGCCCGGTAATTCTTTCAATCCTTGAAGAAGGTTCCCACAGATTTGATACGTGGTATTTAAAATTCTTTAGTGTTTTGTTATTTGCTGTTGCAATAAATTTTTGTGATGGATTAAAGAGATCGGGAATTTCAGGACGCTCAACATAACTTTTCCAGTCATACTTATCAGTTGTTCCGTCAAATACAAATGTAGGCGATGTAGATTCTCTTTTGGGAAGCTTTCCTCCAAAAACATAACCGATATTTCCATCTTTATCCGCATAAACAAAGTTTTGCCCGGGAACACTGAAATAACCGACAGCTTCTTTAAATTCCTTCCAGTTATTTGCCCTATTAAGAAGATAGAACGAGTTCACTTCTTCAGTTGTTTCCATTCCCACCCATTTCATGCTTATTGCTGTTCTCTGCAGGCTCTTATCCGGATATAAAAATGAATAAGGATGTATATCTGAAATTAATGGACCTCTGTGTGTACTTCTTATTTTTAATTTTACATCAAGCGAATCTTTTACTTCTATTGTTTCTTCAGAAATGTTTAAATCTTTCCAGCTATTGTTCAACAAATATTTTGTTCCTGATGAGTCGAGCTTCTCAATATAGAAATCAGTATCATCAAGCATTATGTTGGTCAAAGCCCACGAGATATTTTGATTCTTGCCTATAACTACCGCAGGAATTCCGGGAATTGTAACGCCTTCAACATTCCAGTCTCCGGCTCTGATAACAGCAGCATACCATCTTCCCGGTGCACTGTAAGCAAGATGGGGATCGTTTGCAATAACCGGTTTGCCTGAAACAGAGAGACTGCCATCAACAACCCAGTTGTTCGAGCCGAGATGAGTTCCATTTATTCCTAATATTTTCCTGAGATCCTTATCAATCTCTATCAATCCTGTTCCAAGTTTTGGATAAGACTTAGTCTCGGAGGGAATTACATACGGTGCATTCTCTTCCCAGTCCGGAAGTACCTGTTTTACTTTTTCTTCTCCAAGTTTTTGCACGAGATGAGTGAAAGAAATATCTGTCCACCAGCTAATGTTTAGTTCCCATGCCATCATCCTTGATATAATAACACAATCCTCCGGTTCCCATTTATAGGGATCATAATCAAGTATATCAAACTCAACAGGATATTTTCCTTTTGAATCTTTAAGATATTGATTAACTCCTGCCGAGTATGATTTCAACAGTTTTAATACTTCAGGTTTAAGAACTTTAATTATTCTTTGGGAAGTTTTTTTTATTCCAACTGTCCTCAGCATTTTATCATAGATAAGAGCGTCCGGACCTAAAATTTCGCTCAATCTTCCAGCACCGGCTCTTCTAACTAAATCCATTTGAAACATTCTTTCCTGTCCGTGCAAATAACCGAGAGCGAACGCTCCATCAGTTTCATTCTCAGCTACAACATAAGGAACCCCAAGGCTGTCCCTGTAAACATCAACTTTACCTGAAATACCCTTTACAACTATTTCACCCTCATATCGTGGTAGCGATGTGGTCAACATATTGTAGAAAATAAAACCAGCGACAAGAAAAAGAACTATCAACGAAACAGAAACAGCAATGGAAATTTTTAACCAGCGAGGCATTGTTAATATTTTTTTATTCAAATATAAGAAAGTGTAAGAGCAAGTTCAGGTTCAAGAGATTTATATGAAAAGAAAAAATAATGAGCCGTTTAAATATTTGGTTTTAATATCATAAGTATTGCTGCCGCGAAAGGAGTGCCAAGAGAGATAAAACCCCAAAAATCCCATTGCTTCGCAAGTTTATGATAATCATCCCAGTTAAATTTTTCTTTATCGGCAGCGAGAGCAGCAATTTGTTTCTGCAAAGGAACGAGCTTAGCCATAAATACAATTCCGGAAATAGTAAACAAAATAATTGACCAAAGTATCCAACCGGTTCCAAGAATCGGTAAACCACCATGAATGGCACCACCAAATCCAAATATTGTTATCCCGATAACTCCCGGTATTGTAAAGACTCTATCGGCTTTTATAATTCCTTTAAAAGCGAAAGCTATTTTATCCGGGTCTTTACTTTTTTGCGCAAACACTTTCCAGAAAACACCAACGGTAATGTTGCCGAGGAACATAATTACAAATAATACGTGTATGAGCTTTAGATATAGATAAACCATTTTTATTTCCTGTTTGTTTTACGGCTATGAATCACAAAAACAATCTTCAAACCATATCGACAAGATTGAAGATTATCCTTATATCTTATAAGAATATTTAATTGCTTTCACCTCTGAATTTATAATTATCGTCTACTTTCATTGCAAGGTCAAGAATTGTATTCTCTTCATTTGTCATCACTTGAAGCATAGCTTCTATTGCATTGCTATTATTACTTCCAGTCTCATATACTGCCTTATCAAAAAGCCTGAACATGTTATCTAACTGAGAGCATATTGTCTTGGCAGCAGTAGATCTTAATTCTGCACTTGCAGATTGGTTCCAAAACTTCAATTGATACATTCTAATTATTCCAGCTTCACTAAATACTTCGTTATGTTGATCAAGAACTTTTAAATGAATCCAAGTTTTTAAACACGCAATGTTATCACTATTCCAATTTATTAAATTAACTTTGGATACCTCATCGTTAAATCCTATATGATTCAAAACTTCTCTGTAACCTGTTTTTTTAACTTCATTATATAAAACAATCTTCATATCCTTGATTGAATGTATAAATGGACCTATACTGTCTCTAATATTCTGTAAATGCTTAAGTTCAATTATATAAGATTCTACAGAAGTCACTGGTAAACCTTTAATTTTACCATAAAACCGATCATACTCTCTATCCCAATATTTAGAGTATTCTATACTTTCTATTGGATCATAAATTTTTGTATCATCCAACAAAATTGGAAGGATTCTGTCATTATAATTTACATCCTTAATAAATTCTATAACTTCATACATACAATTTGAAGATTTTAAGAACGAGTCGCTAATAATCATTAAAACATAATCGGTTGTCCTTATTCTTTTCATGTATTCTTTAATGCTTTCCTTATATTTAACTGTTCTTTCATCTCTAATGATCGTTATAGCAAGTGATTTGAAATAATCATCAACCTTATTTACTATTTTCTTATCTTTCCATGAATAGGAAATAAATATTTTTATGTTTTTTCTCAATGTTTCCTCTTAGTTCCTCTCTTAAATCATAACTTAAGATTTTGCATTTCCTAATTGCTAAAAATAAAAAATATAGATGAGAAAAGAATGTATCTTTTAAAACAAAAAAACCCCGATCTAAATCGGGGCTTGGAAAACCCAGTTGCTCAGTAAAGAAATATTATAATATTTTCTTCTTTACTTTTCAGAAATTTTAACGTTCTTATCCGTAGCATCAATCTTAAAATGATTAAGAATTGCCGTGCTCATTTTTTTTACTTTCGGACTTTCATCATTTTTTACCAATTGCTCAACGGCATTAATTCCTTCTTTATCTCCAATTCTGTAAAGAGAAAGAACGATTAAAATCCTTGTATCCGGGTCTTCAACTACTTGCAATTGTTTAACTAGAGCATCAACAGTATTTTTAATCTCATATAATCCTGCAAAATAAATACAGCTCTTTTTCAGCCCGGCGTTATCTGATTCGATACCCTTAATTAAATTAAGAACATACATTTCCTTAACCCCGGATTTTAACTCTTCTACCAGGACAGAAAAAGTACTTTGAGCAAAAAGTGTGTTCGATAATAATGCTGTTAACAAAACTATTATAAAGAGTTTTGTTTTTCTGATTTCTAAAGTTTTCATTTTTTGTTACTCCTATAATGAATTTACAGATTAAACTTACAGTGGGTAATTGTAACGAGTGTCAGCAGCAAGTAAACGATTGTAAAAATTTGTCTGAGGTTTTATGACAATTTCAGTAAGGAGGCTCTGGTTAAGTCTAAACTCTTAAAAGTGGGTTAAGAATTTTGTAAGTGAAGTGGAGTTAAAATTAGGAAAACTATAACTCATGTAAGCGTCGAACATCAGAATAATGGAATGTGATTAAGTTAAAACGATATTTTAAAATTCCAGCATTTCATTATTCCGAATTAATTTTTAATCGAATATAAGCTCAAAAATATTTTTGTAATCTTTCTTCTTTCTCCAGAACTTTGTATATCGTTCCTGGGTAATTAATCCTATTGGTCCTTCATAAATCCCGCCGTCTCTCCATCCGTCGTACACTCTGACCGCTATAACATTCTCTTCATTAGGTTTAATAATACCATCCTGGATATAATAGCCCCTGAACTGTGCATACTCCTGTGAAAACTTATTTTCTTCAGGATTGTCTTTAATTGTTCCGGTCGAGCCAACCAATTCTCCATTTAAATATACCTGGTCGAGATCATCTATTTTACCAATCATTAAAACTAATTTTTTATCTTTTAATTCAGATGGAATTTTAAAAGTTTTCCTGTACCAACCAAAACCATTGTAATTATTATAGCCCTGTGATTCCCAAAAGCCCGGCACTATAATATTTCCCCAGCTTTTATCATTAAAATTACTTTTCCTCCATTCTTTGTTATCACCAGTCTTAAATTTCCAAAAGCCTTCAAGATTGACATTGGCTACAGGTATATTTGAATTAACATATAAACCGATATCATCACCCATAATTCCACCGCTTAATTCAGAGTCATAAACTCTTACAGCAATTACATTATCATTACCCTTTTTTAAAAAATGAATAGGAACAGGGTATTTTCTGAAAGCAAAGTAGGCAGTCTGATAATCAGGGGGAAATGAACCCGATGAGCCGATTAAATTTCCATTTATATAAACCTGGTCAACATCATCTACTTTGCCAAGAAAAAGATAAACTACCCTATAAGTAGTTCCTTCAGAAAGTGAGAAGTGTTTCCTGTACCAGGCATAACCGTTATATCCATGAAAACCTTCCTCCTCCCATGAAGAAGGAACTTTAATCTCTTCCCATTCATCATCATTATATGAATTCTTAGCCCATCTTAAATCATCCCCGATGCTGAATTTCCAATTTCCTTCTAGATTTACAAATCTTTCCCAATCCTGAGCAAATATATTTTGATCGATAATGAGAAACGAAGTAATTGTCAAAAACCAATTTAGAAGCGTATTTGATTTCATAACTATCCTTATCAAGATTTTATTTCACACAGCGAATCTATATATCTGTCAAATTAAATAGGTCATTATCGGGTAAAGGATTGTAAAAAATTGTCATCAAGAAAGGATGAATTTTCCTAAAAAAATACTCATGAAACAAATTTTTAATCTATCAGCTTATAGCCAATTCCATGCACGGTTAAAATTATTTGCGGATGATTGAAATCTTTCTCAACCTTCTGTCTTAATTTCAGGATAAAATTATCGACTGTTCTTGTAGTAGGATTCTCATCGTATCCCCACACATTAGTTAGTAAATCATCTCTGCTAACAGTAGAGTTTTTTCTGGACCAGAGAAAGCTCAGAATTTCAAATTCCTTGTGAGACATCTGTACAGCATTGCCATTCTCAAAAGCATTGTAGGATGAAAAATTAACTTCAACTCTTCCTATCTTTATAAAATCTTTATTCTTTACTTCAGATCTTTCTTCTGCTCTTCTCAAAACAGCTTTTATTCTTGCAAGAAGTTCGCGCAAACTAAACGGCTTCGTAACATAATCATCGGCACCTAGTTCTAATCCAAGTACTTTATCTATTTCTTCTCCTTTTGCCGTCAAAAGAATGATTGGAATATCGTTCCCGCTTTTGCGAACTATTTTGCAAATATCATAGCCGGATATTTTAGGAAGCATAACATCAAGAAGAACCAGAGAGTAATTTCCTTCAAGAATATGTTTTAATCCCGTTTCACCATCTTCGGCAAGATTGACCTCATAGCCTTCAAACTCCAGGTTATCTTTCAAACCCAGCCTCATATTTGGTTCATCTTCAACGATAAGAATTTTGCTCATTTACTTCCCCTTTAAAAAATTGTTTGTTGGAAAAATCAATTTGAAACTGCTCCCTTCGTTTGGTTTGCTCTTAACTTTTACTTCTCCCTTGTGAGCGTCCATAATATGTTTTACAAGTGTAAGCCCTAATCCTGTTCCTTTCGTGGTATGGATTAATCCATCGGAGACACGGTAAAATTTATCAAATATTTTTTTCTGGCTCTCCAGGCTTATTCCTATACCTTTATCACTAATTTCAACAAATACAAAATTTCCTTCCCTTCCTGTAGTAATGTTAATTTCTTTTTTGTCAATGCTATATTTAACCGCATTATCCAACAGATTAATTACTGCCTCGGATACTGCTTCATTATCTGTGTTTATTTCAGGTACAGAAGGATCACATTCCAAAGAAAATTTAAAACCGTTATTCTGCAAATGGAATTGGTAACTCTTAAAAATATCTTCAACAAGGTTATTAATATTTACTTTAGAAAATCGGTATACCCTTTTGCCTGCTTCAATTTTTGAAAAGCTTAAAATCTTGTTAACAATTCTGCTTAATCTTCCTGCTTCCTTGCTTATAATCGAATAATATTCTTTTTTCTTTTCTTCACTTTTCACCCTGTCCATTTCGAGTGTTTCGGCAAACATGGAAATTAAAGCAAGCGGCGTACGTAGTTCATGCGAAACATTAGAAACAAAGTCGGATTTAATACGTGCAAGTTCCATTTCTTTCCTGATATTCCTGAAAACAATAAAAACTCCTGTAATTAAAATTAAGGTGAGAAGCAGAATAAAAATTCTGTTAGTTGTAAATCTATCCCGAACAAGAGTTTCAATTGTTTCGCCCTCCAAAAGAATTCCAATTTCATAATTGGGCAAAAGCCACAGGTTTTTCCTTTGCTGTACCTCCTTGTTTTGAAATTCTCCCGTTGAAAAGATGACATCTTTTGAACTCATTTTTAAGTCATCATCGCCTGCAGCCTGACACGTAATTATGAATTCGTCTCTTGCTATTTCTTTTAGTTTTGCTCCTAAAATATTATTAATGAATTTCGAAGTATTAACAACAGTTATACAAATATTCTTCAGTTCAAGTGGATCGTCCAACAAAAAAACCAGAATTACAGTGCTATCCTCAGTTGTCTCCCGAAAAGGTTCTATTTTATTATAGCTTCCTCTTTTATAAGTATAGAGTCTTTTTATTTTTTCGGAATTAACGTTTAGAAAGTTTTTTATTTTGAAAGAAGATTCTCCGGGTAATTCAAATATATTCCTGCCGTTTATGGCGTCTGCGAAGAAAATTGAGACAATATAGTTGTTAATTTTCAGAAGGCTGTCTGCTCGCCTAACAAAGTGATTAGAATCTGTAGCTTCCTCGACCAAGATTAAATTTAATTTACTTCGCCAGTTAGTAACAACATCTTCAGAAAACTGGTTCACAGAAAAGAGGATTGCATCAAGCTGATTGTTATATGTTTTTTCTATAACCTCTTCAGATTCATTTAAAGTGCTTATTTCATATAAAGAAAAGAAGAGTGTGGGAAGTAATATTATAAGTATTAAAATGAGGGCAATTTTTTTAATCGGATTATTCATCAGTTACAAACTTAACAAATCGGCAGAATCAAATCACTTCATAAATTCTGATTATAAACGAATTATGATGAGGGAAAATTATCTTTTGTTACTTTATTATTTATATAGAAATATTTCTCACTATTTTTTCCAAGAATCATTTTTTAGCAAAGAAATTTAAAACAAAAAAACCCCGATCAAAAAGATTGACCGGGGTTGAATCCCGCCATTTGCGGGAAAAATAAATCTGGCAGCTACCTACTCTCCCACACACCTGCGCATGCAGTACCATCGGCATTCTGGGGCTTAACTTCTCTGTTCGGAATGGGAAGAGGTGTAACACCCAGGTTATAACCACCAAAATTATAATTTCAATAAAAGAAAAACTGAAAGAGCTGAACCTGTCTGCCGGTAGGCAGACCTATAGCACTATTACCTATAATAAAAAATATGGTTAAGCCTCACGACTTATTAGTACTGCTCGGCTAAACTTTTTACAAAGCTTGTACCTGCAGCCTATCAACCTCGTCATCTCCGAGGAGTCTTTAGTCCCGACTTGCGTCAGGAGGGATACCTCATCTTGAAGCGTGCTTCGCGCTTAGATGCTTTCAGCGCTTATCACAACCGTACATAGCTACCCAACGATGCCGCTGGCGCGACAATTGGTACACTAGAGGTACGTTCGCTTCGGTCCTCTCGTA
>MGZZ01000169.1 GCA_001802795.1 Ignavibacteria bacterium GWC2_36_12
CTTGAGAATATTATTGAGCGTGCAGTTATTTTTTCCCAGGATGATTTCATAACTATAAAAAATCTTCCGACGAACTTTTATTTGCAAGCTGATGATTCCGCTGTTTTAACAACCGGATCGCTCGAGGAGTCAGTAAGAAATTATGAAAGAGATCTTATATTAAAAGCTCTGGAAAGCAATGACTTCAATAAAGAAAAGACAGCTGAACAACTTCAGGTTGGTCTCTCGACCCTCTATAGAAAACTTAAAGAATTAGATATCAAATCATAATCTTTTTCTTAAAATCAAGACGACTATTTTTCATTACTGAGAATAACTGCTATTGAATATCTTAACACTTTGAGATAATCTCTCCCAAAATCCCCGTAAAACAGATAATCTAAACACCCGTTATATTTACTTATAAACAGGATACATGGCACGCAAATGGGATATTTCGCAAGAGGGAGCGGTGCGTCTGTAATAAATGATTTTACTATGAAGAAGATTATATTTTATAGTCCCGATTTTACTTTGAACCTCAGCCTTCTGATGTATCTTCAGTCGTCTTATAGTATTACGACCACAACCGATATAGATGATCTAAAAGCTATTTGTTCCAGTTTCAGTTGTGATTTAATAATATTAGATACTCCTCCTTCAACAGATGTAGAAATTTTATGTCAGGATTTAAAATTGCTTAAGTCGGGAACTCCCATAATTATGTTTTATGTCTTCGATAATAAATTTAAAATTTTTGATCAGAGCATAAGAAAGTACGTTACTTCTGTATTTTACAAACCATTTGACCTCGAGAATGTAACACAACAGCTATCGTTGCTTACGAGTTGATACGACGAGAATGATGACTGGTGGAGGGTGCTATGATTTATAAGACCTTTGTTAGTTCCTGTTAAGTTTTTCGGTCGGTTCAACATTTGAGTTTGCTGCCTGGTATACGGCGATATAAACAACCTTCCACCTTTTTCATATAATGCTCTTTCTTTTAGTGGAACTATGGCTTAGGTTATAAAATCTTTAATAAAAAGGAATATAGAAATGCGTATTCCCGGAGAATTAGAGAAATGCCGTTTATATATTGAATCTCACGCTGTTAAAAACGGGATCGGGAAAAAAAGATTGCCGCCCGGTCCTTGTATTACTTTTTCAAGGGAAACGGGAACGAGCGCAAAGCTCGTCTGTGAAGAATTAATCAAGTTCTTTAATGAAAATATTAAACAGGATTCTCCCGAATGGACAATCTTTGATAGAAACCTGATTGAAAAAGTTCTTGAAGACCATTACTTACCGACCACACTTAAAAATCTTATGGAGGAAGATAAGGTATCGTTTTTCTCTTCTATGCTGAATGAAATGTTTAGCGGGCAACCCGGGCAATGGACTCTTATTCATAAAACTAGTGAGACCGTTCTTCAACTTGCTTCTTTAGGATACTCGATGATAATCGGCAGAGGGGCTAATGTTATTACATCTCATCTGAATAATACTTTTCATGTTCGTTTAATAGCTCCTTTAAATGAAAGAATTAAAAATTTTGCCGAGCGCTATAATATTGATTTTCAAAATGCCCGGATGATTATTGAACAGCATGATACACGCAGGAAGAAATATTTGCATTCTGTATTTAACAGGAGAATAGATGACCCGTTTTTGTATCACCTTGTGATTAATACAAGAGGGATGAACTGTAAACAGGTTGCGTCTATTATCGGTTCAGCCGTAATTGATAAGTTCAAAATGCATGAAAGGCAGATGAAAAACCCGGAGTTTCATCTTACTTAATTTCTTTAATTTAAAGTTCTTTTTGTTGGGGAATTTCATTCTCAAATCCGATAAATCGCTTTGATTTTTCTCTCTTTTTAGAGATATTTTTAAACACAATCGCATTTAATACTTTTATTAAAATGATTTTTACGGCATAAGCTTTGACTTCGTATGGAAAAACTAATCTTTTAATGATTTGTTCAAAAATTTGTAAGTTATAAGGTGGTATAAAAATGCGGAATCTAATTAGTTATCTGATGTTTGTGTTCTTTGTTGTTTTTCTGTTTGGTGCTGCTTATTCTTTAAATACGGGCAACCCGGATGGGAAAGATATTTTTATTGAGAAGAAATGTACTATGTGTCATTCAGTTGAAACAGCAGGCATCGAATGTAAAAAGAAAGATGCAGTTGACCTTTCTAAAACAGGTGATACCTACGATGCAGGATTTATTTCTAAATATTTAACCAGGGAAGAGAAGATAGCAGATAAGCAACATAAAGTTACACTTAAGAGTTCAGATGAAGAACTAAAAGTATTATCTGACTGGCTTGGTTCATTGAAATCAAAAGAAAACGGACAATAAAATTCACTTTCACAGAAATTGTTAATGTTCTTTAGATATATAAGACGTTTGAAAATAAATAAAAATGTAAATAGACCGGCTTCGCTCTCCTTTTTAATTATGTTCCTTTCTCTCGGTGCACAAGGTTATTTGTTTGCCCAGAGTAGCGATGACTGTCTTATGTGTCATGAAGATGAAACATTAACAATGGAAAAAGAAGGGAGAGAAATCTCCCTTTTTGTTAATTCAAATGTATTAAGTAATTCTACTCATAAAAACCTTTCCTGCGTTTCGTGTCATGTCGGTTTCAATCCCGAAGAGCTTCCGCATAAAGAAAACATTACTCCAATAGATTGTAAACTGTGCCATAAAGATGCGCCTACGAAACACCAGTTTCATCCGCAGATGTTGCGAAATAAAACTGGTACCTCTGACGTATCTTGTAAAAACTGCCATGGCACACACGATGTTGTGTCACCAAAAGTAAATTTAAGCAAATGGTCCTCCGCAAATCTAAGTACTTCATGCGGAAACTGTCATAAAGATGAAAAAGAAATGTATGTTAAGTCCTGGCATTACAAAGGTCTTACTGAAAGCGTAAAAGGTGCCCCTAATTGCATTACCTGTCACCAGAATGCAAGCATAGTTAATACCATCGGCGCCGATACAATAAGAGTAAAAATAGCCCAGGAGAAATTATGTTTGTCTTGTCATCTCGATGATCCGCAGGTAAGAATAAGAACTTCACCTTCTGCAGGTTTTTTAACGGCTTATGAACATAGTGTTCATGGTTCTTCTTTAATGAAAGGAAATAGTAAGGTTGCAAACTGTGTTAATTGTCACACAAGTCATAATATACAGCCAGGAAGCAACTCAACTTCGACAGTCAACAAAATGAACATTCCTGTTACCTGCGGACAATGTCATAAAGAAATTGCTCGTGAATACAAAGAAAGTATTCATGGAGTCTCTCTGATGAAGGGAAATATAGATGCGCCGGCATGTATAGACTGTCATGGCGAGCATAATATTTTGGATGTAAATAATCCCGACGCGCCGGTAGCTTCCCAAAATGTTTCCGAACAGGTTTGTGCACCTTGTCACTCATCGGTAAAGTTGGCTGAGAAATTTGGCATTTCATCTGACAGGATAGAAACTTTTCAAAAAAGTTATCATGGTTTAGCATCGCGAGGCGGTTCTGTAGAGGTTGCTAATTGTGCAAGTTGCCATGGCGTTCACAACATAAAACCACCGGGTGATCCTACTTCAACAGTAAATAAAAAAAATCTTGCCGAAACCTGCGGAACATGCCATCCGGGTGCAAATGAAAATTTCGCAGTAGGTAAAATACATGTTTCGATGGAAAAGAAAGACGAACCAATTCTTTATTGGATTGCAACATTCTATATTATGCTTATCGTAGTAATTATAGGCGGAATGTTTCTTCATAACTTGGTTGATTTTATCCGGAAAGCAAAAATTAAAAAATTGAAACAGTTGGGTTTAATAAGGACTGAACCCCACGGGCATAGTCTTTACCTTCGAATGAATTTAAATGAGCGTATACAGCACGGTTTGATGGCTTTGAGTTTTATAATTTTGGTCATTACCGGTTTTATGCTGCACTTTCCGGATACCTGGTGGGTCAGGCATATAAGAGATATAAGTACAGACGCATTTGAATACCGAAGTTTGCTTCATAGAATTGCCGCTGTAATAATGATTGGAATTAGTTTATATCATATAATTTATATTTCTGCAACAACGAAAGGCAGACAATTACTAAAGGATCTTCTGCCAAGATATGAAGACATTTATGATGCAATCGCAGTCGCAAAATTCAATCTTGGTTTATCAAAAGAAAAACCTAAATTAGATCGGTTCAGTTATATTGAAAAAGCAGAATATTGGGCTCTCATCTGGGGGACGATAGTTATGTCTTTAACAGGTATAATTATGTGGTTCGATAATACTTTTATAGGTTTATTTACAAAACTGGGATGGGATGTTGCCCGTACAATTCATTACTTTGAAGCGTGGCTTGCCTTCCTTGCAATTATTGTATGGCATTTCTACTTTGTAATATTTAATCCGGATGTATATCCGATGAGTACTGCCTGGCTAACCGGGTCAATTTCCGAAGAAGAGATGAAGGAGGAACATCCTAAAGAATATGAAAAAATTTCCTCGGGTAAAGATAACAATCAATAATCTTGGTGTTCTTAAACTGGGAGAGATTAATTCTTAATATGTACTTGAAAGGAAGTTTTAGCGAACCGAAGAAGATTTTTATAATAAATTTCTTTAGTATTTTTTTATTTCTTTTATTTACTTCTTCTTTATACCCTCAGGATAATAGTGATTGCCTGATGTGCCATGAAGATAATTCTTTAACCGGCACAAGGAACGGTAAAACAATTTCGGTTTTTGTAAATGAAAAAAAATTATCTTCATCTGTACATGAAGGTGTCAATTGTATTTCTTGCCATGTGGATCTTGAGGGAACTGATGTTCACGATGACGATGTAGAAAAAGCAAAATGTAATTTATGTCATGATGATATACAGGCAAAATTTGATAAAAGTCTTCATGGTAAAGCATTATCAGGGGGAGATAAGTTAGCGCCGGCATGCCAGAATTGTCATGGTTCTCACGATATAGTACCTATAAAGAATCTAAAATCTAAAGTAGCTCCTATAAACATTCCCGGCTTATGTGGTCAATGCCATAAAGAAGGGTCACCGGTGCAGTTACAAAGAAATATTCCTCAAACTCATATTTTGGAAAATTATTCTGAAAGTATTCATGGTGAAGGTTTACTTAAGAAAGGGTTAATTGTTACGGCAACCTGTGTATCATGCCATACAGCTCATGATATTTTATCGCATACAGATTCTAAATCATCAATTGCAAGAAAAAATATTGCAAATACCTGTGCAAAATGTCATGCTGAAATTGAACTTGTTCACAGGAAAGTTATTAAAGGTGCTCTTTGGGAAAAAGAAGCTAACATTCTTCCTGCTTGTGTTGATTGCCATCAGCCGCATAAAGCAAGAAAAGTATTCTACGATCAGGGAATGGCTGATCAGGATTGTCTTGATTGTCATAGCCGGAAAAATATCAAAGCTTCAATTGACGGTCGTTCATTATTTGTTGATTATTCCGGGCTTAAAGATTCACGTCATACAAATATTTCATGCAGCCAGTGTCATTCTCAGGTGTCTCCCTCACATGTTAGACCTTGCGACAGTATTGTTCAAAAAGTTGACTGTACTTCGTGTCATGCTGAAGTTGGAGAAGAATACCAGCTTAGTACGCACGGAAAACTAAAAGCTAAAAATGATCTTAATGCTCCTGTGTGTTCTGAATGTCATGGAACACATGACGTTCTTGGTAAAACCAATCCGCTAAGTTCCATTTTTCCGATAAACATTCCCGCTCTTTGTGCAAAATGCCACAGGGAGGGTGAGTCAGCAGCAGTCAGGTATAAAGGTACTGAGGTTGATATTGTAAAAAATTATACTGAAAGTATTCACGGTAAAGGCTTAATGAAAAGTGGTTTGACTGTAACAGCTACATGTACCGGCTGCCATACAGCTCATAGAGAATTACCACATAGTGATTCATTATCAAGTGTTAATCCCGCAAATATTCCTTCTACCTGCGGCAATTGCCACCATGGTATACAGGAACAATTTGAGAAGAGTATCCACTCGACAAAGATTACTCAGACAGATAAAGAACTACCAACCTGCGAGGATTGCCATACAGCGCATAAAATAATCAGGGCTGATTCTGAAGGTTTTAAATTGAAAATTATGGATCAATGTGGCAGATGTCATCAAGCAATTGCTGAAACTTACTTTGATACTTATCATGGAAAAGTTTCTCAATTAGGTTATACAAAAACTGCCAAATGTTATGATTGTCATGGAGCCCATGATATTATGCCTGTTGAAAATCCTGTTTCGCATTTGAATAGAAAAAATATTGTGGAAACTTGTAAGAAGTGTCATACTAACGCAAATAAACAGTTTGCCGGTTACTTTACACATGCAACTCATCATGATCCTGAAAAATACCCATGGCTATTCTGGACTTTCTGGGGGATGACAGGTTTATTAATATTTACTTTTGTTATCGCGGGCATACATACACTTCTTTGGCTTCCAAGATCTTTGCAGTGGAGACGCGAGCTAAAAAGGCAAAAATCAATCAATACAGATAAAAATGATAATCAAGAGCAGTTATGATACATGAAAAATCTGAAGGACTTAGTGATAACACTAGTTCACCTAAAATTGCTGAAAGAGCAGAAGCACAAGTACAGAGGTTCTCCCGCTTAAACAGAGTGCTTCATATTTCTATGATTATAAGTTTTATTAGTCTTGCTTTAACCGGTATGACTTTAAAATTTTCCTATACCGGGTGGGCATTTTTTCTCTCTGGCTTATTTGGCGGGTTTGAATCTGCTGGCTACATACACCGGTTTGCTGCTGTAATTATGTTTATCGTTTTTATAACTCATATTATTGATCTGGTAAGAATTAAGCGGAAAGAAAAAAAATCTTTTAAAGAATTTATATTCGGGTTTGACTCAATGTTATTTAACAGGAATGACTGGAAAGATTTTATCGGCTCAGTCAAATGGTTTATAGGCTTGGGTAAGCGACCAGAATATGGACGATGGACTTACTGGGAGAAGTTCGATTATTTTGCTGTATTCTGGGGAATTTTTATTATTGGTTCAACAGGCTTAACACTATGGTTTCCCGAATTTCTCACGCAGTTTGTTCCCGGATGGGTTATTAACGTAGCTACAATTATTCATAGTGATGAAGCTTTATTAGCGACGGGATTTATTTTTACGGTACATTTTTTCAATACTCATCTGCGCCCGGAAAAATTTCCGATGGACATAGTAATCTTTTCAGGCAGGGTTTCAATAGAAGAATTTAAACTTGACAGACCAAAAGAATATAATGAAATGGTGGAAAAAGGAGAATTAGAGAAATATCTGGTTGAACCCTATCCTCCGATTGTTATAAGAACAATAAAAATATTTGGATGGACAGCATTGACAATAGGATTTAGTATTATTATCTGGATAATTTATGCAATGATTTTTGCATACAGGTAGATTTACTAAGTTTGTTATTACTTTTTATCAGATACTTTGATGAAAAAAATATTTCCATTATCATTTTATAATCCCGTTACTCTTACAGGAGCGGCAATTGCCCTGGTCAGTTTTGGGCTAATACTTTTCTTAACTGTCGTTGAAACATTTAGTAATGAACATAAACCATATATGGGGATTATTGCCTTTGTGATCTTGCCTGCGTTTTTATTAATAGGGTTAGCGCTGGTAATGTTTGGAATACTCAGGGAACATCGAAGAGAAAGATTGGGGATAGCTCATAAACATCGTTTACCCAGAATAGATTTGAACGACCCCCGCCACAGGTTAGTATTTACAATTTTTTCTGTTGGAACAATTTTACTTTTAGTGTTTAGTGCCTTCGGTAGTTTTAAGGCATATGAATACACAGACTCCGATGAATTTTGTGGAACAGTTTGTCATAAGGTAATGGAACCTGAATATACAGCTTATAAATTTTCGCCTCATGCAAAAGTAGGTTGTGTAAAATGCCATATTGGTCCCGGTGCAACCTGGTTTGTTCGTTCAAAACTTTCCGGGGCTTACCAGGTATACGCAGTTTTAGCCAATGTTTATCCTAAGCCTATACCCACTCCGATTGAAAATCTGCGTCCTGCCCAGGAAACCTGCGAACAATGCCACTGGCCTCAGCATTTTTATTTTGAGAAAAAAATATTGAACACGTATTATATTTCCGATGAAAAAAATACTAAGTGGACTTTTGATCTTTTAATGAAAATTGGAGGGGGTAATGATGAGTCGGGTGTTACCTCAGGAATACATTGGCACATGAATATTGCAAATGAAATAACTTATGCAACCCTGGATTCAAGCCGTTTGGAAATTCCGTGGGTTAAGGTGAAATCCAGAGACGGAAAGGAAAGAATTTACAGAGAGAGAAATAATAAATTTTCCGATGAGAAATTATTAAATGGTTTTGTAAAAAAGATGGATTGCATCGATTGCCATAACAGACCTTCACATATATATCATCCTTCGCGCAAGTCAATAAATCGCTTTATGTCTATCGGCGCAATTGACAGCGATCTCCCTTACATAAAGAGTATAGGAGTTACAGCCCTGGAAAAGTTATACACGGAAAAAGAAATTGCTCTTGATAGTATTAAACTAATTATAAATGATTTTTATCAGAATAATTAT
This sequence comes from Ignavibacteria bacterium GWC2_36_12, assembly GCA_001802795.1. Classification (GTDB taxonomy): domain Bacteria; phylum Bacteroidota; class Ignavibacteria; order Ignavibacteriales; family Ignavibacteriaceae; genus RBG-16-34-14. The sequence goes on from MGZZ01000169.1 coordinate 8,650, forward strand.
CCACTGATAGCAGAGAAAAAAAAGAAATCAATCGAAAAATCGATTAAGGAAATCCAAAACATTTATTCCAGGAATTACTTCCCTGAGATGAATGTAAGCTGGAAAAGATTCCCAAATCATATAGGACACATGTATTCCCCCGGGTGTTTCAGATGTCACGATGGAAATCATATTTCTGACGATGGTGTAGTCTTATCAAAAGATTGTAATGTTTGTCATACCATTCTTGCGCAGCAATATGAGCATGGTTCACTTAGGGTATCTCTTGAAGGTGTTGAATATGAGCATCCGGTAGATATTGGAAATTCCTGGAAAGAAATAAACTGTAGCGATTGTCACAGTAAAAACTAAGGAGCCGTTAAAATGAATGTTAATCATTCAGGTGGTCACAAAAGAAGGGATTTTTTAAAATACCTGCTCTCTGGTGGTTTAATAGGATTTGCCGGTATTATTCTTTATCCTTTAATTGAATATCTCAAACCCCCAAAGCAACGGGAAGTTGAGGTATCAAGTGTTCTTGCAGGCAAAACTTCCGACTTTGAAAAGGGCAGCGGCAAAATAATAAGGTTTGGAAATAAGCCTGTTATCGTTATCAATACAAAAGAAAATAATTTTAAGGCTTTTTCTGCTACCTGTACCCATCTTGATTGCACTGTACAATTTAGGAAGGATATGAGCCTAATTTGGTGTGCCTGTCATAACGGTAAATATGATCTCAACGGTCGGAATATTTCGGGTCCACCGCCAAAACCACTTGAGGAATTCAGAGTGGTTATCAAAGGGGAAGAAATTTACGTTTCAAAAAAAACCTGAGTAAAGTATGAAAAATTTTTTAAAGAGAATTTATCTCTGGATTGATGAAAGAGTAAAATTGAATGATTTGGAAAACTTTCTCGGTAAAAAATATGTGCCTATTCACAGTCATTCAGTGTGGTACTATTTCGGAGGAGTATCATTATTCTTGTTTGTTATCCAGGTTATTACAGGGATATTGTTACTCTTTTATTATAAAGCCAGTTCTGATCTTGCTTTTGAGAGCATCCAGTACATTATGTCGAAAGTGGAATTTGGCTGGCTTATTCGTTCAATTCATGGGTGGGCTGCTAATCTTTTTATTCTCTCAGTTTTCATACATATGTTCAGCGTGCTTTTTGAAAGAGCCTATCGTAAGCCGCGTGAAATAACCTGGGTTACAGGTATAATAATGTTCTTTATGGCATTAGGTTTCGGATTCAGCGGGTACCTGCTGCCCTGGAATGAACTGGCTTTCTTTGCTACTAAAGTCGGCTCGGATATAGTTGGAGCTGTACCTTTAATAGGAGAACCATTGAAAATTTTTATGCGTGGTGGCGATGATGTTACCGGTGCAACTTTGTCCCGTCTTTTTGGTTTTCATGTAGCGCTTTTCCCAGGAATTTTTACAGTTCTTCTTGTTATTCATTTGCTCCTTGTTCAGCGGCAAGGTATGAGTGAACCTCTCGAATTAGAGGTTGAACAAAAAACTGAACAGAAAAGAATGCCGTTCTTCCCGAATTTTATGATGCGTGATTTATTATTATGGTTAATAGTTTTGAATTTATTAGCCATACTTGCAGTTTTTTTCCCTGCAGAACTTGGAATAAAGGCAGATCCTTTTGCATCCGCACCCGCCGGTATTAAGCCGGAATGGTACTTCCTGTTTATGTTCCAAACCTTAAAATATTTTCCCGGTCATATATGGTTTATTGAAGGGGAAGTTTTGGGAATTTTGTTATTCGGAGTAGCTGGAATTTTATGGCTCCTTATACCTTTTTGGGATGTTAAAAGTTCTAAAGGTAAACGAAACCGAATAATAACTTATTCGGGAATTTTCGCTGTTATATACATAATTGTATTAACGATACTTGGATGGGCATCATGAAAAAAACTACAGCAGCACTGATATTAATTTGTAGTATTTCACTCTCCGGTTATACACCTTCAGATAATGATGAATGTTTAAACTGTCATGATGCTTTAGGTGATAAACCGTCTCAGTTATATAAAAATGATATTCATTATTTGAAAGGAATTTCCTGCAGTGCATGTCATGGCGGTGATAATAAAACGGATGATATAGACGTGGCTATGAGTAAGAATGCAGGATTTATTGGAATTCCAAAAGGAAATGGAATTTCAGAAAGATGTTCCACCTGTCATTCTAATCCTGAGTTTATGAAAAAATACAATTCTCATCTACAGGTCAATCAAATGAATCTTCTTACAAATAGCGTTCATGGAAGATTATCTATAAATGGAAAAGAACGGATTGTGCAGTGTACAACGTGTCATAATGCTCATGGGATTGTTTCAGTAAAGAATTCATCTTCGCCTGTACATCCTTTAAATGTTCCCCGCACCTGTGCAAAATGTCATAGTAATCCTTTGTTAATGAGAACCTATAATCCAT
>MGZZ01000170.1:0-17968 GCA_001802795.1 Ignavibacteria bacterium GWC2_36_12
AACTTCGGAAAATTCCATTCCTCTTCCTTTAAATACAGAATGATATTCTCCTGAAAAGACCTGGTTTACAAGTCCTTTTGTCTTTATCTCAATCTGTCTTACTTGTTTCAGTAATTCCTTAGTAAGCATTTAAACACTCACCTCACTCTTCCATCTTCCATTTTCCATCTTCCATTTTCCATCTTCCATTTTCCATCTTCCATTTTCCATCTTCCATTTTCCATCTTAAGGAACTTCAATCTTATTTAATATTTCCTGTATAATATATTCCGAGGTAATCTCTTCAGCTTCAGCCTCATAAGTAACAGCGATCCTGTGCCTTAATACATCAGAACAAATCGCTCTAACATCTTCAGGAATTACATAACCTCTTCTTTTGATGAACGCCATCACTTTCGAACCCAAAGCAAGGTTAATGCTTGCTCTTGGTGATGCACCATAACTTATCATATCCGTAAGTTTCTCAAGACCGAATTCCCTTGGCGACCTGGTTGCAAAAACAATATCGAGAATATATTTCTCAATCTTTTCATCAACATAAACTTCATGAACAAGATTCCGTGCCTTAATAATATCCTGCGGGGTTACGACAGGCTGAATATTAACCGGAGCCACGTCCACATTCTGCTTCATAATTTTTTTCTCTTCTTCCCGTGAAGGATAAGAAATTTTTATCTTCAGCATAAACCTGTCAACCTGTGCTTCCGGTAAAGGATAAGTCCCCTCCTGTTCAATAGGGTTTTGAGTGGCTAAAACAAGAAAAGGTTCTTCAAGCTTAAAGGTCGATTCGCCAATAGTAACCTGTCTTTCCTGCATCGCCTCGAGAAGAGCACTCTGCACTTTTGCAGGAGCCCTGTTTATTTCATCGGCAAGAATAAAATTTGAGAAGATTGGTCCCTTACGAATAAAAAAATTGGCTTCTTTTTGATTGTATATCATTGTACCGATAAGATCCGCTGGAAGCAAATCAGGAGTAAATTGTATTCGCTGAAATTTAGCTTTCATCGCTGAAGCAAGGGTTTTGATAGCAAGAGTTTTTGCAAGCCCCGGTACACCTTCCAGCAGAACGTGTCCATTAGCCAAGAGACCAACAACAAGCCTTTCGACCATTGCTTTCTGCCCCACAATAACTTTACCTATCTCGTTGAACAACAAATCAACAAAAGAGCTTTCCTGTTTAATTTTTTCGTTTAATGCAGCTATGTCCAAATTAAAACCTCTTAATAATGTTATTAAAGATAGATTACTTAAGAAAAGTAATGAGACCTACCTACCGGTAGGCAAATTAGACGGTTACAAAGATAAAAATGTTGCATTTTTTTATCAATGCAATTTAAGAATTATGAACTTTGAAAACAGCAAATTTCAGGTAGGAAGTTTCGGGCATTGCTGGAAGAACGGGATGATCCAAGGACGCACCATCGTATTCAATTAACTGAATCCTTGTTCCGGCTTTTATTGCAGCCTTTTTAATAATTTCCATAAAATTATCTTGTGATAAATGATGTGAACAAGATGAAGTAACTAGAAAACCTCCAGCTCCAATAATCTGCAAAGCAAGCCTGTTGAGTTTTTCATATCCTTTAATTGCCGCAGATAAGCTTTTTTTGCTTTTCGCAAATGCCGGCGGGTCAATTATAACAATGTCAAACTTTTTGTTTTCTTCAATACACTTATTAAAGAAATCAAAAACATCCGACACAATAAACTTACTCTCAGTTTTAAGGTTGTTCAGTTTAAAATTGGATTCAGCATCTTCAATTGCTTTTGCAGATGAATCGACAAGGCTTACCGAAGAAGCTCCGGCTAAAGAAGCGTGAAGCCCGAATCCGCCTGAATTACAAAATGCATCGAGTATATTCTTTCCTTTAGAAAATCTTTCTATTGAAAATCGATTGTCGCCCTGATCGAAATAGAACCCGGTTTTCTGCCCGGTAAAATCAACTTTATATTTTAGTTTACCATCATCTATTATTTCCTCATTAATCTTCCCGGAATAAATTTCATCTTCTTCGGGAAGTCCTTCGAGCTTTCTGAAATAAGATTCATTTTTCGAGAAGATATTTTCCGCACCGAATTCTTTTTTTAATATCTCAATAATGCTTTCAATGTTCTTCTGCATGCCAAAAGAATATACCTGGAGGACAAAAGTGTTATTGTATTTATCTATAATAATTCCCGGTAAAAAATCACTTTCACTAAAAACCAGCCGGTAAGACTCCCTACCCGGATAGACTGTTTTCCTTAAATTATAGGCAGTTAAAATCCTATCCTTCATCAAAGAATATAAATCAATAATATTAGAGCGAGATAAAAGCCTTACACTTATAAGGGAATTCTTATTGTAAAAACCAGAACCGAGAGATTTATTCCTGTAATCAAGAACTTCAACAAGTTCACCGTTTTCAGTATCTCCTTCGATTTTAGCTACTTCATTACTAAAGACCCAAAGATGTCCTGATAAAATCCTTCTTTCTTCGTTTCTTTTAAGGTAAATTTTTGTCGGCATTTTAATTATAAATCAATAACAATCTTTTAAGGTTCTAATTTATAACGCTTTTTTATATATTCATACCGGAGAATAATTTTTTATGAAAATACAATCTGCCGATACAAATCCTATAATTGAAGAAAAACTTATAAATACTTTGCGGGAGAGTTCAGTTGCCACAAGGCTTTCGAAAGTTTTTAAACTTAATGCTTTAGCAAAGCAATTATCTTTACGCGCTATATCAAGAAAAAACCCGGGTCTCAGTGATCAGGAACTGAATATGCTTTTCATAAAATTAAATTATGGTGAAAAACTACATAATAAAGTAACTCAATACTATTCTAAATCCGGTTATGGAAAGGGATGAAATACTTGGAGCGTTAGAGCCAGTAATAAAAACTTTTGATGAATTAGGTATTTTATATTATATAGGCGGCTCGATTGCCAGTTCGGCTTACGGAATGCCAAGAACAACACTTGATGTAGATTTAGTAACAGCACTTACTCCTCTTAACATTACTCCTCTTGTTGATAAATTGAAGGAAGAATATTTTATTGATGCTGAAATGATTAATGATGCTTTGATTACAAAGACATCATTTAATATTCTTCACTTAAAAACCATGTTAAAAATTGATGTTTTTATACTGAAAGATAAACCGTACCAACAGAAAGCATTCGAAAGAAAAATTAAAGACAGATTAGAAGAAAAGCCTGACGCCCTTAGTGTTTATCTCTGTTCACCTGAAGATGTTATTATAAATAAATTAGAGTGGTATAAATCCGGCGGTGAAATCTCAGAACGTCAATGGCTCGACATACTTGGGGTTATTAAAGTTCAGGGTAATTCTTTAGATAAAGAGTATTTAACAAAATGGTCAAAGGAACTTGGTGTGGAGGATTTACTTAAGAAGTCATTTAATGAAAGCAATTTGAATATATAATAAAATTAAAAAGGGGTTAAAATGAAAATTCTTGCAATCGAAAAAGAGGTTCCAGGAATAGCTGATTACAAACCTTTTCTTAAACATGAAGCACTGAAGGCATGGGAATTATACCAGCAAGGAATAATAAGAGAGCTATACTTTACTGAAAACGATCATTCGGCAGTTCTTATTCTTGAATGCAAAAATGCTGATGAAGCAAAAAAAAATCTGAATAAGCTTCCCTTAGTTAAAGAGGGCTTAATAAAGTTTGATGTTCTGCCTTTAATTCCGTACCCCGGCTTTGCAAGGTTATTTAATAATTAGAAATTATGGAAAAGAAATGAAAAAATTTGAGGGAATTATATTCGATATCGATGGTACACTCACATCTACGAATGAACTGATCTTTGCATCATTTAATCATGTTGCATCCAAATATCTCAACAAGAAATTAACTAACGAGGAAATCATTTCACTTTTCGGACCGCCCGAAGATACAATATTAAAAGGATGGTTCAATAATAATCTTTCAGATGCCATGGAAGATTACTATAGATTCTATAAAGATGAACACCATATGGCTGATGCTTATCCTGGCATTGTAGAGATTTTGGAATTCATTAAATCAAAAAAAATTCCCCTCGGAATTTTTACGGGGAAAGGAAGAAAAAGCGCTCTAATAACTCTTGAAGCTCTTGGAATGGATAAATATTTTGATCTGGTGGTAACAGGCGATGATGTTGTAAATCATAAACCTTCAGGGGAAGGAATAACGAAATTTGTGAATGAGTTTAGCCTGACCAAAGAAAAAGTTTTAATGATCGGAGATTCTACAGGAGATATAAAAGCTGCGCGTGAAGCAGGAATTAAAATCGCTTCGGTCATCTGGGATAGTTATGCAAAAGAGGAAGTGCTAAAACAAAAAAGCGATTATATCTTTCATTCTGTAGCAGAGCTGAAGGAATTCCTTGAGGAAAATCTGCGATAAAAAGTCATCCACAATCAATGTAAATATTATACATCCGGCAAATAAAAGTATTATTGCTTATTCAATAAACTTTCGTTAAAATAAACCGACCTAAAAATAAAAACGGGACAAGATGCAAAAAATGAAAAAGATCTTTATTATTTTCCTTCTTCTTTTTCCAATTCTTCTTTCCAACTGTTCAGATCCTGTTTCTCCTGATGAAGTTGATGCGCGTTTGACTGGAGAATGGTATTTTATTTATAACAACAATTCACCCAATCCCTCTCCGGAAACTACTTTTACTGGAATACAAATAAATTCAGATAAAACTATCAACTCACTGGGAATAGAAACCAATACAGGTAAGGTTGCAGTAATAAAATATTCAAGTAAGAAAATAATAAAAGCTAACGAAAGAGAACTTATCTGGGAATACCTTCTTGGAGGAATCGGGCTATCAACTATATCCTATAATTATAGATTCGAAAATGAAAAATTAATTCTTTCTAACGAAAGCGGGAGTTTGACTTATACAAAAACCAAATTGGGTGCACAACTAATTGAACCGGTAACCTGTAACCTTTCTTTTGAAAAAGACAGCATCTTTTATGAGAACGAGAAAATATCTGCTTATCCTTCTGCATATGCAGGCAAAATATCTACTTCCGATTTCTTTTTATTAAATGCTGAAATGGACCATGCCTTTTTAAGAATAGGGATAAATAACTTTAACGGAATTGGAAGTTATGTGATCCAGTACGATAAATTTGAATTTGGGGAGTTTCATAGCGATGTAGGGATTATCCTCGTCCCGGATTCCCTTTCAAAAGGCGAAATAATAATTACACAATACGATGAAGTAAACAGAATGTGCTCGGGAACATTTTATTTCAATGCTGCTTTCCCAGATGATCCGGATAGTGTAGCAACGGTATTCAAGGAGGGGATATTTACAGTTCCCATATACAAATAATCTGAATTAAGTCTTCAAACTTTTTTTTGATTTTCCCGCTTGTGATTAGTCTTCACGCGGATTCTTCGGTTAATTTTATTTTCATTAATTTAACCGGGGGAAAATAAATACATCGATTTCTGATTTGCAGTCCTGGGTGTTGGCGAGGGAATTAAAGTAGCATCAGTTAAAGATCCCTTTGGAAATGTATTTGGAATTATCGAGAATCCTCACTATAAGAGTTGATTTGTTAAAGTTATTAAAAACCGTTAAAAACGGTTTATAAGTTTTGAGCTTTATTTGTTAACACCGGGATTAATCCCGGTGTTAATACTGAAAATCCGATATATATAACCGCTTCTCCGAAGGAGTCCTTTGGACAACGGTTTACTAAATAAATATTTAAATACTAATTCAGTTTCCTCCAAAACCAAACGGAAATACAAAGTAAACTCTCGGTTCTATCCTCTTCTGTGGTTCATAACCAACAATATTATCATCTGCATCACGGGTGGGAGTGAATGTCCAGTTATAAACTAAAGAAACAACCATAAAAGGATACGGCTTATATCCGACCTCAGTAAACAGATATGAACGGTCATCGAGAGTGAAGAGATCTTTTTCGTCACGAATATATATTTTATCATACCCTGCTCTTAAAAGAAAAGGAGCTTCCTCAGGAGCTATTTCAGAACCCAAATGAAGAATACCACTGTTGGGAGTTTTGTCTAATCTCTGGTAACTCCCGATTACATAGAGCAAACCAAGAGCATTAATTCCCAGTTCACCATACCAGCCATCATCGTTATCGGATAAAACGGTAAGTAATCTTGCCTTACTTGAAAAAGTTCCTGTGGCTTTATCTAATATTTTGAATCTTTCAATCTCATAAAGTGAACTAAAATACGAGGGGATATAATGATCGCCATTAAACCTTCTTTCCAGTTTTGCAGATGCCTGAACAAAACCCAAAGGATTAAACTGAGCTATAATACCGGTAGCTGAACCGCTTCCGAAATCAATAATTTTTGCAAAGTCGTAATACAAGGTAACATCGGCAAAACTTCCCGATAAAATGGGAAGACCAACATCAAAACCGATAATGTTTATTGAACCTTCGTCTGTTTTAATTTCAAATTTATTTGTGTTATGGTTGTAAGAACCTTCTGTCACACCGGCGTATTCATCAAAATCGGAAGCATAGGTTAAACCAAATTCCAGATTACTGATGATGGGAATATCCGAAAGAGAAGTATAAAGCAGAGGTCTTACGTAGCCTCTCAAACCGACAACGCCGGCTTCTCCAAAGCGGCTGTAAATAGATTCAAAACCGAAAGTTCCAAAATCAATATCGAGAACAAGCCCGATTTTCCTGTTATCAAAGGAAGGGCTGTTATTGTATAAATACATTATGCTGCCGTGACCGAGTGTGTGATAATCGAGAGCACCGAGTTTTACATATACAGGATCATTCTTTAATCCATACCTTACGTATCTGATAATGCTTAAGTAGTCGGAAAAGTCATTAAAAGATTCTTTTCTTAAATTTCCATCCGGATCAAAAGTCAGGCGAAGATCAAGCCCGACACCAAAATTTGCAAATGAAAGCTCTGGTGCAAGAGAAATTGTATAATTCGGTTCGCCGTCAATCCATGTCATTCCGGCACCACCGGTAAACTGCCCCTGTCCCGGTCTTGGGTATTGCTGAAATTGGGAAAAGGAGAATGATGAAAAGATAATCACCACAAGAAAAGTATATAATGTTTTCATTTAAATAATCCGGATTATGATTTAGGTGAAGATATAAAAAAGAAATTCTTTATTGAAATGCCTATCTCACCACTGCAAGCTTTTGTGTAACGTCCTGTTGTTTTCCATCACGACTGATAATTATTTTATAAAAATAAGTTCCATTGGCAATATAATCACCGTCTGTATCTTTGCCGTCCCAGAAAATGCGGTTAAAGTCAAAGTTCAATTCAGAAGCAGTTTTGGTTATTTCTTTTATTAATCTTCCTGCTACTGTAAAAATTTTAATCTTCAATTCGTCAGGAATTTGTGTAAGCTTAAAAGTAAAGTATGTTTCCCCCCTTGATGGATTAGGGTAATTGTATACATAAAGAATTTTTGTATCCTCATTTACTACAAAATATTTTTCAATTCCGGAAGAATCGACGACATTGCCTGAAGCATTCTTTGCAAAAATTCTGAGAGTATATTCTCCACTTTTAAGAAAAGGTTTATATGTTGCAACAACTTTAGGGTTTGCAGGATTATATTCGTAAGTCACAATCGAGCTATCCGGGTTGATCTCAACATCGTTTAAGAATATAGCTACAGAAGAAGGATCACTAATTGGCAATAAAGATTCGTCAAACAGCTCAATTTTTATTTCCGGCTTAGAAGAGATATAATCGCCGTCCATAATATCAACACCGTCAAAGGTTATATTGACTGTCGGAGTAGTTGTATCGGATTTTACATAAAACGGAACCTGGTAAAAGTTATTGTCTTCGAATATCTCTGGAATTTTATTTTCAGGATCTAAAGTAATAACGAAACTATTATTTCCCTGATAGTTTTGAGTATTTAGCGCAATTTCAAAAAAACGATTACTTAAAGAAGCAAGCTGATCTACAAAAATGTCTGAAATAATCTCCCTTTCGTTATTCGAATTGAGAATCTCAACTAAAATTTTAAAGCTGTCCGCAGCAGTTTCATTTACGTTATAAACTCCAAAATTTAATTTCATATCTTCTCCGATTAGTAAAGTATCTTTCTCGGCTTTAACAACCTGGTAATTTGTTGCAAGTTCAGGAAGTGGCTTATAATTAATTCCTAAAGAACTGATAAAGGGAGATTCAAGAGATTCATTCGCACTCAACTTCGCAAGAATTTTAAGTGAAGGATAAACTGAAGCATTAATATCATTTAGTAAAGAAATATTATTTGAAAAGGACAGACCATCTAAAGTGTCAATTTCTCCATTAGTTTTTATACCGAGAGGGAAATATTCTATTGAAGAACCGGAAGGAAGTGAGTCCTGTTTTTCAATATTAATCCATTCATAAGATTTTACGGCGGCTGGAAAGACAACAAATCCTCTATCATTGTTTACTATATTTGATGCTGAAATTTCAGCAAATCCCAAATACCGTCTTACAAAAGACTCTCTAACAGAACCTTGGAGGGAACCCTTCTTTCCTATCATACACCAAGAATCCTTATACATTACGCTATCTATATAAAGAGAACCGAATTCTTCAATGGTGTGCCTTATTTGTGTCCCGCTAGAAAAACCCAGAACTGACTGAGCACCATCTGTACAAATTGCCATCGCAACAATCTTACCAACGGGCAAAGAATCCAAATATATTTTCATCAATTCATCAGCATTACCACTTTCATAAACAAAATACCGAAAATTTGAAGGCTCTAATGTTATGGAATCAATTTCTGCTGTCCCAATTCCCCAATAACGGGTATTAGTAAGCCGCTCTCCTCCATTATATAACATAGACGCAAAATCACCATTATCAGATCCTGCTGAAGAGATTTCAAGCAGGTTTTTATCACTAGTTAAATGCCAGGATTCTTCTGATGAATCAAAAGCAGAATGATAATATTGTATATCTTCATCCTTGAATGACTTATTTATATACCATGTGAAATTTTTCCCTTCATTCTGAAATGAATAAACATCTGACCATTCCTGGTTTCCGTCATTAAGCTTTACTCTCCACCAATATCTTTTATTTAAAGAAAGAGAATTCAAATCAACAGTAGTATAAACGCTGTCCAGATTTTTATAAATATCAACAGCATTTTGAAAATCAGGATTATCGGATAACGACAGTCTTAAATCATTTGAAGAAGGAACGAGAACAGGGTTTAACACCCTTAAACTACTACGGTCACTATTATAATATTTCTCAGCCTCTACAGGTCTTACAGAAGTTGAAAATACGGAAAAAATGAAATCGGCAGAATTGTCTGTCTCATATAATTCATCAATTAAATTTTGATTATCCAGTTCTACATTAATTCTGTGCTGACCAACTCTCTCCTTAACAGGAATATTGATAGTCAGTGTATCTATAAAAAGAGGCGCTGGAATTTTAAACTCGGAATTATACGAAACCTTATCACCCCAGTTATCAAATATGGAAACACTAAGTGAATCATCGGGTACCCTTCCCGCATTCAGAATCTCAATTTTTAGCGTAACACTATCGGTCATATCATTCGGATTTTCTCCCAACAACGAAAAAGAACTTTCCTTTACAACGAAGTTCGGTTTTGGAGGGGTTCTAAAATGAATTATGGGATCACCAAACAAAAGATTACAATAGTTGAAAACTCTGTTCACATCAGTATATCCGCTTTCTTCAAACTGCTTAGCCTTGGCAAGATAGTGTGCTTCGCCTACAGACGATGTTTCGTCTACTAATAAATTACTATAAAAAAGATATGGGAAACGAAGCGAAGTAGATAAATATCCCCAGCTCGAATTACCAAAATAATTAATCGCTTGCCCGTTTGGATTTTCCAACAAGAATAATTCTCCAAACGCATCAACGTCAGGCTCAGCAAATTTGCCGGTGGAACAGCCAAAATCGGAAACGAGAGGATTTCTATCCGGATAATTATTTTTAAGGTCTTCAACAGAAGTAATACCATTATCCCATGTTTGTGTTCCACTGTGTCCAATATATGAAATAAAAAGTCCACCCTCTTTAATAGCATTTTGAACTTCGCTGAGTGAATACGGACCAAAATTTGATGTGGGGTTAACAGTCTTGAAAAAATGAATCCCTGATCCCCCTACCGGTTTTGGTCTTACAAGCTCATTTAATAAATTATCATTAGCTTCTTTAATCTGAATCAGTTGGCTCAGGTTCAATACATCGCCGCCGCTAAAGAACAAATAATTCTTGTTCCATGAATCATATCCGCGGTTAATATATGTCTGGTGCTTTTGCATGTAATAAAGTACGTCCTCATTGTTCCTTGCAGGAATTCTGCCAACAAACATTTGAGAAACACTTATTTCCGAGCTATCCCAGGTAACATACCAAACATCACTAACAGGATCGCCATAAGCCGGAACAAGATTCTCCTTTATAACATTTGTTGGAGGTATTACAACTTTTTTGTAATCATAATTAGCATCGCCTATAATATTCAGGTAAGAAGGCTTAGGGGACTGCCAGTATTGGTTTGCAGCAACAAGAAAATCTCTTACCGCTCCTGCATTATCGAGACCAAAAGAAAATTCATCATAGATATCATTTATATAAGCCACCTCAACATTTAGCTGGTAATTTGTTTTGATAAATTCTTTGTATTGATTAACAGATTCTTCCAGTTTTTTATTTGTTATGATAATATAATCGGCAGTTCTTGAAGTGCTTCTAAGATTTACAAATTGCTTCTTTACAACAAAGCGAGGGGCTTTCTTATGTTCATCTTTGATTATCAGATATTGATCACTTCCTGAAACTGTGTCTGTAAAAGTTAATGTTCCGGAAGAAATACTATAAGCAGTTATTATTTGAAACTGCGGTTTTACTTTATAAACGTATATATTCTCGGGACCACTGATATTTGTTGCAACTATAACCCGTTCGGAAGGATTTACAGAATCAGGAATTGTAATCATAAGAGAATCATTTATTGCTACGTTCGCTCTGAAAAATTCAATATCAACCCAATCGATGAGCGATTGATGGAACGATGCTTCAGTCAGCAATCCGAACACTCTGTAAATATTATCTGTTTGATTAAGAACATTTGAACTGAATTCCGATTCAAAATTGACAGTCTGTCTAAAATCATAAACAATCGTGTCCATCGTTGTTGTCGAATTAAGACTCGCACCGTTTGAGTGAGCATTAATAATAATATCTGCTGCATTGCTAATTAGCCGGGTTGATGTTTTAACTATAGTGGTGGGAACGTAATCAGGAGAATCAAAATTAAATGAAAAAGAACCGCCATTTCCCTGAAAATACCAGGTCCATACTTTATTCTCCTGCCAGTCAGGAATCTGAACTCTTGGGGCAACAGCATCATAATACCAGAGCCTTTCATCTTCTTCCAGATGTAACTTTACAATATGATTTTTCACAGAATCAGTTAAGGCAGGTATAACAGTGCTTATTGAATTGACTCTTAATCCATTTTCTCCTCCCCAAGTCAGCCACACAAAATTTGTATCATTATACCTGTCGTAATAATTTTTATAATCTTTTCTTTCTTGTACGATTTCACGATAGTCGGGTGAGCCGTAATTTCTTTCTGCCCAAAATTCTATATAATCATTTTCGTCGAACGAATTATCATTTTCTCCTGAAACAAATAAAGGAATTTCTTTTCCTTTAAAAAAGATTTTAAAAGTCAAAGGATTCACTGAAGAAGGATCAACACCATAACTTAAAATATCATCATAACTTATTTTATAAATTCCGTCTTCAGGGATAGCGAGCTTAACATAAGCTTTGCTGTAATCAATCCAATTCCCGGAAGTATCACTTAGAGCAGTAACACTCTGAAAAGATCTGAATTGATCCGCATTTTCATAGTTGATAATCACGTCGCTTAATGCTTCATCAAACTTCCCTTTGAGTTCTGTATTCCTGGTGAACGGTTTTACTTCAATAAAATTTATTTTCAGGTTTGTCCCGGTAAATTCAATAACCTCCTTCTTTTTCCAGTTATAACGATGAGTACTGATTTGAATAACCGCACAAAAATAACCTCTGATCCAAGTATATCCGATAACTTCTGTCTCGTTTTGCGGGTAAATGTCACCAGTAAAATATTTTGTGGCTGGCTGGCTTTTTTTATACTCAATCCTTTCTTCAGTTAAGCTTATTTCAGGATTAAACCTGATATCAACATTAGAAATAACACTTTCCTCTTTATCAGTCAAAATAGTATTGACTTTTGAGTGTGGTGGAATTGCAACAAATATAGTCTTTGAAGGAAGAGCAGGAGCACCGGGTTTTCCCTCATCCATTGCCTTAGTGAATTCAAGAATCTTTTTCCCTTCGTCATTTTTAACAATATAAGGCTCGCGATTGAAATTCAAACCGATATCAATTCCATCTGTCCGATTAATAATATTATAAGATATTACCTGGGGGAAAAAATCGGATGAAATTATGAGATGCAAAACAAGAATATGCCAGTATAAAGACTTCACTAAATCCTGTTTGTATTTTTATGTAATATATCTTTTGCGCCAAAGCTTTTCAAGTTAATTATTTTGAAAATTTAATAAACAGCAAAACAAAACTGGCAAACTCATCTCCCATAATGAAACAATAATTTGAACAGATTCACTTACCAGATTTTTTATTCAGAAATTCTTTAATAAGAATAATAAAAAATCGAGGTATACCGATTGTATACCTGTTGAAGTATTTAACTGGATGTCGTAATAACCTGAAAAACCATTCTAATCCAATTTTTTGAAATAATTTTGGTCCTCTAATTTTTTTTTCTGCAAACAAGTTAAAAAGATCCCCAACTGACTGAATGACTTTACAATTGAGGTTGGGGGCATTATTATAAATCCAGATTTCCTGTTTGGGCGTACCTAAACCGACGTATAGTATATCAACATTTAATCTGTTAATAGTTTCCACAAGACTTTTATCGTTTAATCTCTCATATCCGTTTAGGCTACCCATCAATTTAAGATGTGGAAATTTTTTTCTGAGATTTCCTTTAGCTTTCTTTAAGACTTTTTCAGTAGAACCTAAAAAGAAAATTTTCCATTCTTTTTCTTCACATGTTCGTAAAAAATTAAAACTGCAATCTGTCCAGTTAAACCTAACAGGAGATTTCCATTTATGGAGAATTTTAAGAGCTAGCCAGATACCTACTCCATCCGAATGAATTAAATTAGAAGCTTTTAAAGATGTTCTGAAATCATCATCTTTGTTCAGCACGACTATTGAATAGGCATTGACATAATTAATAATAAATTTTTCCTCTTGTTTAATTGCATTGTCGATAAGATCAACAATAGTATCATAATTCGTAAAATCTACTTTTATTCCCGTGATAAAGAATGAAGCGGCGGAATTCAATTGCTCAGACAGAGTTGACATTTCCATCTTCATCTTCCTGGGTAAAGCGAATTGTAAATTGCCTCAACCTGTGAAAAATAATTGTTAATGTCGCATTTCTTATTAACCTTCTTATAGAGGTTATAGCCGAGCTGTTCTGCAGTTTTTTCATTATTTAGAAGAAAGAGAATTTTATCTGCAAGCTGATTTGGATTTTCCGGCTCTACAAGCAAACCATCTATACCATCTTCTATAAATTCTGCTATGCCTCCGGTACTTCCTCCTATGAAAGGTTTTTGAAAAGACCCTGCCTCAATCATAACAAACGGAAAAGCATCAACCCTGGATGGAAGAACAATTACATCTGCAATTGAAAACAGCATCTGAATGTTTTTTAGGGACTGGAATATTTTTAATGGCGCCTTTACGTTGTTTATTATGTTACTAATTTTCTTGCTTTCCATACTCCCACATATCACTAGAATTACATCACGAAATCCTTCGTAAACTAACTCATAAGCCTTTAACAAATTGTCAATATTTTTAATAAAGTTGATCCTCCCTACAAAAAGTAAAACTTTTTTATCATCCTGAATTCCAAAATGACTCTTTAAATTATTGTATTGTTTTCCATTAATAATTTCTTTTGGTAAATACATAGTGATTATCTTCTTCTGTTCAACATTAAATTCAGTAACAAGCTGTTTAGTAACCGCATTACTGACTGCTATCAGCTTGTCTGATCGAAAACTTATTTTTTTAAAACCTTTTACAAAGCTCAACACTGTCCCAACTGATTTAATTCTCGTTTCTTCACTAATTTTCGCAGCAACATATTCGGGAAATCTATGGTATGTATGGATAATGTCTATTTCTGAATTTCTGCAGTAGTCTTTAACATCCTTATAAAACTTTTTTATATATAAAATGTTTTTAACCCCTTTTGAGAATTTAAAGACATGGAGTTTTACTCTTTTTAATTCATTTAGTCTTTCTAACGAATCACCACCATTAGTTATAAAATGATTTTCGTAATTTCTCCTGTTATTAAAATACGATAAGGTTAAATAAACAAGTTTGCTCATTCCGCAGCTATAGTTAAAATCCGGGGATATATGTAAAATTCTTTTTATCATTTGTACAGATTTAGATAGACGTTTTCAATTTGCCTGATGAAATTATGAGCATTGTATTTTTTTTCAACAGCCATTCTTCCGCTCTCGCCTAATTCTTTCCTCAGATTGTTATCTTCAATTAGTTTTGATAACTTCTCCTCGGCATCTCGCATATTCCCGGGGGCGTAAATTATACCGCAATTATTTTCCTCGATAATCTCTTTAAAGCCTCCAACATCCGGTGCAACCATAGGAACTTTGTTAGCCATAGCCTCAAACATAGATAAAGGTGTACCTTCCCACTCCGATGTAAAAAGCAATATATCGAAATAAGAATAGTATGAAATTAAATTAGTTACATAATCAAAAAAAATGATTTTTGATTCTATTCCTGAAACTTTAGCTTGTTCAATAAGCTTTTGTTTTAATTCTCCATCACCAAAAATCAGAAGAAATATATTTTTTTTGAGGAGATGTATAGTTTTAAATATATCGATTGCTCTATCAATCCTTTTCTGGATTTGAAGTCTAGCGACCATCGCGATTATTATTCCCCCTTTTTTTATTTCTTGTATCTTTTCAACCACACTGGAGTTTTGGGAATTATTAGACTGAATATTATAGCCGTTATAATAAACTGTCGGTACCGGAAATAAATGTGTCTCTTTCATTAATAGTTCTTTACTCCTTCTGGAGGGGACAAGAACTGCATTTACGGTCCCAAGAAGATTTATAATAAAATGGATTAATCTATACACAATCTTTTCGAATGCCCCATAATAGATATTATTTGATAAAAAAAGCCCATGATAGTTAAAAATGAATTTCTTTCTTAAAAAGATATTAAGAAGACCGGCAATTGCATAAGGCTTAATTAAGTGAGTATGGATTATAGAAATATCATTTTTTTTTATGAACATATAGATATCTTTGAAAGCTTTAATTGAAATTTTCTTTTTTAACGAATTGCTTACTAAAACTTTTATTCCCATTTCAGAAAGTTCTTTTTCAATTTTCTCTCCTCCCTGAAAGATGAGGTAGTGTTGAAATCTCTCCTTATCTGATAGTGTGAAAATCATCTTAAGATGCGTATAAATCCCGTCTGCCTTGCCGGTTATAAGGTTAACAATATGACAAACATTAATCATATGAGAGATTGATATAGGAAAATATATTGTTTAGTAACTTTTTCCCAATTTAGTTCCTCATAAATCTTCTTAGCATTGCTGGAGATGACGCTTAAATCATACTTATTACTGCAAATATCATTCAGTAATCTTACTAGACTATTTGAAACAGAACTTTCATAAATAAATCCGTTTACACCATTTTCAACAAGGTCTTTAATCCCTGTATTCTCACAAATTATCGGAATTACTCCCATTGTCATGCATTCTGCAACTACAATAGAAAATGGCTCAAAAGCATTTGATTTGATTACAAATTGTACCTCCTCTAAAATCTTGATTAAAGAACGATGATTAACAAATCCTTTAAAAATAATTTCAAGGTTGTCGTTCCGATGATGTATTTTTTCTTCGATGCCAATAACAAATAATTTTATACTAACGTAATTGATTGCCGATAATTCATCAACAAGATTTTTTAATCCTTTATTAATTGCCTGATCAAATGCATTATAAAATATCAATGATATTTCATTATTAAAGTCGGTAGTAATACTTTCGTTAGAAAATTCCTTCCCGATTCCATTTGGAATTACTCTGAATTTCTGCTTGTAAAAGCTATACTCATTGCTGAAAACTCCTAAGAGAAGTTCTGAGGGGAAAACTATAACATTAGATTTTCCTATTAAAAATCTTTCGGTGAATAAATCCAGGAATTGTCTTTCCCTCCGGACGTTGGGTAACTCAAATTTATAAAACCCATGAACTGTAGCAATAAGCTTTGCTTTAAGAAATGGTTTTAAGAAAAATATTATTAAAGTAAACCTTTGGCTGTTTACAAAATGAATAATATTAAAACGTTCCTTAAGTAGCTTGAAGATAAGCGGTAATATCCCTAATTTTAAAATACCTTCATTTGTAATTTTATTACCGAATATTTTTTTTAATAAAGTATAGTCACTGTAATAGCTGAAAAAATATTCTATAAAAGTTACGTTAACATTTTGTTCTTTTAATTGCAGATAAAGTTCTCTTGCAACTCTTTCAGGACCTGCAACAATTTCACCTTCGCCATATCTACCGACTAAAGCAATTTTCATGGAGATATATTAATAATTTGAGAGTCGAGTTAAAATAAGATAAGTATTTTCTGAATTAAAGGTTTACAATTATTTTTATCTTTTTGCAAACCACTTTTCGGGATTCTGGTTAACTCTCGAATTCCAGATTTCAAAGTGTAAAATATATCCTTCCAGACTTTCACCCACTTTTGCTATTACACTCCCGGCTTTTACTTTATCCCCTTCATTTACAAAAATCTCAGAAAGATGGCTGTACACTGTTCGGTAATCTTCTTTATGAGAAATAATAATAACGCTTCCATAACCGGGAATATAGTCTATTGCCGAAATTACACCACCTGCAACCGACTTAACGCTCAAATCCCCAGAAGATTTAATATCAACACCATAATTCAAAGTGACTGTATTAAGCTTTGAGTTCCTGTTTTCTCCAAACTTTCTTATAATTCTACCGCGAATTGGCCAGTTTAGATTACCCCTTAAAGAAGAAAAAGATTCAAAGTTGGCGGTATTAAGATCAATGTCATATTCTGAAGGAGTCTCGGTATTTGAATTTGTTTTGTTACCAGATTCGCTGTTTAGTCTTGCAAGTTCTTCTTCTTTTCTTTTTCTCTCAGCCTCTTCAACTAATTTTGTTATAAGATTTTGTATTTGAGCTTCTGAATTCTTTTTTGTGTTCAGTTCTTTCTTTAATTCGGTTTTATTGTTCTTTATTTTCTTAAGTACTTTTTGTTTCCCTACCAGTTTTTCTTTCAAACCAGCTTCTTCTTTCCTCTTTTCAATTGTCAGTAATCTCTTTTCTTCTCTCTCTTTTTCCAGCTTTTGTTTTAGTACTATAAGATCTTCTTTTGCCTTTTCAAATTTTTCCAAATCATTTTGTCTTCTTTCAGAAAAGCTTTGAAGATATTTTATCCTTACCATTGCTTGCTGCAGCGATTCGGAATCAAAAACGCCTGCGAGTTCATCCATCTTGCTATACTTGTAAACAGCCACCACATATTTTGAATAATTCTTTTGCAATAATTCTATTTGATTTTCCAGTTCATTTATATTTTTTTGATTTTCCCTAATTGCATCGTGCTTAATTTTTTCTTCTTTTCTTAATTTTGCTATTAATTTATTCAACAGAAAGTTTTGCTTATTGTAGTTTTCTATTGCAGAATAAGATGCTTTTTCTTTTTTTGTTTGTTGCTTTATTTCACTTTCAAGCTTTTGTATTTCATCGCGGAT
>MGZZ01000170.1:18063-18205 GCA_001802795.1 Ignavibacteria bacterium GWC2_36_12
GATTTACCATTGTATTATTGTTGCATCGTCGGGAACTTTAAAATCGATAACGATGTCTCTTTTGTTCACAGCCATGTGCTTATAATCAACAGAAACCTGCTGGTTATATTTTTTATTTTGCAGTTCAATTTTATATGGGACA
>MGZZ01000171.1 GCA_001802795.1 Ignavibacteria bacterium GWC2_36_12
AAAGAATCTAATCCAATGGACAAGTTTAATTTTTTACTTGGTGCCTGGAAATTAAAATACAAAGTTCCAAAGAGCCAGTTTAGTGATGATGATGCCGGAGAGGGGGAAGGTGAATTCAAACGTGTTTTAAATAATCGATATGTTACTTTTGATTATCATGCGAAATTATCGGCAAGTGAAGGAGCAGCACACACAATATTCGCATGGGACGAAAAAAATAAAATTTATAGGTATTGGTGGTTCGAAGACTCAGGGGAGTTTATGAAAGCAACCTGTAATTTTATCAATGAAAACACTTTGTGTTTAAATTGGCATAATAGCCTGCTCGTTCAAACATTTAAGCAGACAGAGAATGGAAAAATACTTCTTCAGATGAGGTATCCATCAAATAAAAAAGATTACGCAACAATATTAGAAGTAGTTTTTACTAAGAAGAAATGATAACACAGGAAATTAAGGTTATTGATATTACCCCTGGTAACATTCTGAATTATGGTGTTTGTGGATATAAGAATGTTAAAAAAGAAGGGTATCCTGAAAAGGTTTCCTGGATTGAACAAAACTATTCAAAAGGTCTAAGGATGCGATTCACAAATATTATGAGTTCAATACTTAAATAAGTTTTTAAAGGGACACAAATGGAACAACCAATCCTGACAGATAAAAATCAATTCCCGACAGAAGAAATAATTTATTCACACATCGGGAAACCTAAAATATTATGGCAATCCCTTTTCGACCATATCCATACAAATCACCCGGACATATCCGAACAATGGAGGTATTATAACGACGGTAAAAGCTGGCTGTTAAAGGTTACAAGAAAGGCTAAAACAATATTCTGGCTTTCTCTTATTAAAGCTACTTTTAGAATAACCTTTTATTTTACAGATAAAGCTGAAGAGGCTATAAATAAAAGCTCTATTTCCGATGAGTTGAAAAAGCAATTCAAAGAGGGAAAAAGTTATGGTAAGATACGCGGGCTTACAATAACTTTTAAGAATAAAAAAGATATAGAATATGCTAAGGCTTTAATAGTTATTAAACTTAGTATTAAATAGTAAAATATTTTTATTACTTTATAACAGTTGGTGTTTCAGGAAATAATTCTCAGATAACAACTGTACTAAAAACCACAACAGTTTAAGTAATGTTATACGCATAAAGGAAATTATAAAATGATTGAACTAAGATTTCAAAGACCAACTGAAATATATGCTGATAATGCTTTTAGCGGGAAAAAATATAAATTTCCATATACTATAAAATATATAACAAGTGGTCCTAAACTCGATAACGAAATTCAATATAAAATTATAATGTCAATCTCAGATGATTTATTAGGAAGATGGAATTACCAAAATGAAGATGATTTATTTAAGGTATTCTTTTGGTTCGCTAGTGAACTTATACAGAATAAATTAATCGAAGGAACTTTAAATGAGGCGGAAAACTTAAAATTACAGACAAATACAAAGAATACAGAAATTATATATGATCCTAAAAAAATAGATGATTTCATAGATAAAGTTTATTCTTTAGATTTGGATGAATTAAAAAGAGATAAAAATAAAATTAAAATGGGATTTCAACTTCCAAATTAGTAATGAAAAACTTATTTAATTTTTTACAAAATATTTCAAATAAAGTTAAATCTTTATATCTGCTTTGGTTTTTTATTCACTTAATTCTCTTATTAATCAGCGGTAATGGTTTAAGTAAATTTCGTAGCGATTTTTATCCGATAAAAACTTCTTATCATAGAACTTATTTTTTTGATCAAAGGACATATGATTACAGTGAGTTTATGATATATATACTTTCGCCAACTTTTATCTATTTCATAATCTATTTGTGGCGTAAAAAGTAAATGCTATAACAATTAGTGCCTTCGTTCGGCAAACTTGTTCAAGGTGTTCTTACTAAACAAAATTTTTTAAATCATTTGCAGTTTTTATGATTGATTCATCGGACAAGTCTTTTGAAGAAAATTTTCTATCATATCTCTATATACTTAGAAATGAGTTTTGGGAAGTAAATAATTTTATAAATACATTAAAAAATTATAAACCTTTCGTGCTTGATATTCGAGAATCTACTCCAATTCAGAATGCATTAAATATAACAGTTGTAATTTCTTATTCCAGAAACTTTAAAAAAAGTTATGGTTTTAATAACACTAATAGAATAAATGCAGAACTGACAAAGTATTTTACCAAAGAAGAAAATGAATTACATAAAACAATTATAAGTTGGAGAGACCAAGAATATGCACATTCTGACGCTATACCAAATGATGTTCAAATTTATAACGATAACAAAAGCTCATATAGCAGAAGGGTTGTACGTCAATTATTAGAAAAAGGTCAATTGGAAACGTTAAAAATAATGGTGAATAAAATAAGAGATGAAATAGAAATTCAGATTAAAAGTTTAACAAAATGTTAGTAAGCTAGCTAATCAGCACCGACAGAGTAATTGTACTTACTATTTTTAGGACAGATGAAAACTAAAACAAATAATATATATTCAACTGCAAAAGGAATAGGAACTCTTAAAGTATTTCGCGGATGCTGAAACTTGCCTTGCCGGCAGGTTCATCTAATAATATTAAACAGGAACATTCCTGAAAAATCTTTCAGTGGTGAACTTATCTAAATCTTCCCTGAAATCAGGATGCGCAATATCAATTAATTCTTTTGCACGCTGCCTGATATTTTTACCATACAAATCGGCTATGCCGTACTCCGTTACAACATAATGAACGTCCCCGCGTGTGGTTGTAACACCTGCGCCCTGCGATAAGTATGGAACAATCTTAGAAATCTCTCCATTCCGTGCTGTAGAAGGCATTGCAATTACAGGCTTTCCACCTTTACTTCTCGATGCGCCTCTAATGAAATCGAGCTGCCCGCCAAAACCGCTGTAAAACATCGGTCCGATAGAATCGGCACAAACCTGACCTGAAAGATCGATTTCTATTGCCGAATTTATAGCAACCATTTTTTCATTCTGGGAAATTATGAAAGGATCATTTGTGTAATGTGAAGGATGAAACTCGAGTATCGGATCATTATCAACAAAATCAAAAAGCTTTCTTGTGCCGAGTACAAACGAAGCAATAATTTTCCCTGCGTGAAGAGTTTTCTTTTCGTTTGTTATCACTCCTTTTTCAACAAGTCTGATAATGCAGTCAGAAAACATTTCTGTATGAATTCCAAGATCTTCTTTACCTTCGAGGTGCTTAAGTACAGCATCCGGTATCGCACCTATTCCAAGCTGCAAAGTTGAACCATCCTCGATCAAAGAAGATATGTATTTCCCGATTTTCTCTGAAATTTCATCATCCCCTGAATTATTTTTTTCTTCACGCTTCAACTCATTAAGAGGAGCATCTACCTCAACACAATAATCAATTTTATCTATATGAATAAAAGAATCGCCTAAAGTTCGCGGCATTTGAGTGTTAATTTGTGCAATAATGATTTTTGCAACTTCAGTTGCCGGTTTGGTACATTCTATTCCGACACCAAAACTGCAGAAACCATATTTATCCGGCGGAGAAACGTTTATCAATGCAACATCGATTGGAAGAATGCCTTTATAAAAAAGATGCGGCACCTCATAAAGAAAAACAGGAGTAAAATCGGCTCTCCCCTCGTTAACAGCTTTTCTTACATTTCCACCGATAAAAAGTGCATTGTGTCTGAACTTTTTTTCCATTGAAGGATGAGAATAAGGAGATACTCCAAATGTAAGAAGATGAATGACCTCCACATTTTCAAAATGGTTTGAGTTTTCACACATTGCATTGAGAAGAACTTCGGGAGTTGCACAGCCCGGGTGTACATAAACTCTCATATTAGACTTTATTACCGAAACCGCTTCTTCGGGCGTGCGAACTTTTGAACGATATGATTCAATCCAATTCATCTTACCTTCCCGGATTATTCACGAGCCAAATGCCAGTATTCCGGTGATCTCCATAAACCGGAAAGTATTAGCTCACGCATATAAAAAAACTCTTTGGGTAATTTATCATAAAGTTTTGCAAAAAGCTCCTGGTGGGAAAGTATTTCATCCTTCCACGCTTCTCTATCAATAGACATTATTTTATTAAACATCTGCGGGGTAAATTCTTCGAGACCTTCCCAATTTAAATCTTCGTAACGCGGAACCCAGCCTAAAGGGCTTTCTATAGAATAAGCCTTTCCTTTAACCTTGTCAACAATCCATTTAAGCACCCGCATGTTCTCACCAAATCCCGGCCATATAAAATTTCCTTGTTCATCTTTTCTAAACCAGTTAACCCCGAATATTCTGGGAGGAACCTTTAATTCCCTGCCGAACTGCAGCCAATGGTTAAAATAATCTGCCATATTGTAACCGCAGAAAGGAAGCATAGCCATCGGGTCTCTTCTGACTTTGCCGACTTCGCCCACAGCTGCAGCAGTTGTTTCCGACCCCATTGTTGCTGCCAGATAAACGCCAAAATTCCAGTTAAATGACTCATAAACAAGAGGAACTGTCGTGCTTCTTCTTCCGCCGAAAATAAATGCACTAACGGGAACACCTTTAGGATTTTCAAATTCAGGATCAACACTGGGGCACTGATTTAAAGGAGCGGTAAAACGGGAGTTAGGATGTGCTGCGGGTCTTCCACTTTCCGGTGTCCACTCGTTTCCACGCCAATCAAATAATTTAGGAGGTGTTGTTTCCGTCATACCTTCCCACCAAACATCACCATCGGGTGTAAGGGCTACATTTGTAAAAATAGTATTCTTACTAATCGAAGCCATAGCATTAGGATTAGATTTATCAGAAGTGCCGGGGGCAACTCCGAAAAAGCCGGCTTCAGGATTTATTGCGTAAAGGTTCCCATCTTTATTTTCATTTATCCATGCAATGTCATCACCTATAGTTGTAACTTTCCATCCTTTGAAACCTTTCGGTGGAATTAACATTGCAAAGTTTGTTTTACCGCATGCGCTCGGGAACGCAGCAGCTACGTATGTTTTTTCACCCTCAGGGGATTCTACACCCAACACAAGCATATGTTCTGCTAACCAGCCTTCATCCCGCGCCATGTTTGCTGCAATCCTTAACGCAAAACACTTCTTGCCAAGTAATGCATTACCACCATACCCGCTTCCGTAAGACATTATAGATCTTTCTTCAGGAAAATGAACTATATATTTATGTTCTTTATTACATGGCCAGGAAACATCTTTTTCCCCTTGTTTTAGAGGCATTCCTACGGAATGAAGACAATGAACGAAATTTTTATTTCCCAGAACATCCAGAACTTTCTTCCCCATTCTCGTCATTATTCTCATATTAACAACAACATAAGCCGAATCTGTAACTTCAACTCCGATGTGGGAAATTGGTGAACCCAAAGGACCCATGCTGAAAGGAATGACATACATAGTTCTCCCTTTCATACAACCATCAAAAAGCCCGTTAAGAGTTGCTTTCATTTCAGCAGGAGCAACCCAGTTATTAGTTGGACCCGCATCCTGTTTTCTTAAACTGCAAATAAATGTTCTGTCTTCAACCCTCGCTACATCGGAAGGATCAGATAATGCCAGGTAACTATTTGGTCTCCTCTTTTCATTAAGTTTTCTAAAAGTACCCGATTTAACGAGAAGTCCACACAGATCATCATTCTCTTCCTGAGAACCGTCACACCAGTGTATTTTATCAGGTTTGCAAAGAGCAATACATTCATCGATCCACTTCAAAAGCTTCTGATTTTTTACATAAGCAGGATGTTCCATTTTTTTCCTATATTATTTAACAATTATTTATTAAAACTAAACATTATGATGTTGATAAAGTTCTTGCCATTATGTGATACTATTTTTTAAAGATAAATGATATTATTACAAATAAATATAAAGTATTTTTCAATATCAAGAATGTAAAAACAGTTTTCTTGTGGTTGAGAATATAAAGATTAAATTTATTCCCGTTGTTACCTTTGCCGGATAAAATGAAGCATAATAAATGTAAAACACACTCCAAAACTAAAAGAATAAGTCCTGATTTTTTCTACTTTAGTTTAGCTTTGCTTTCTTTAACTATAATATTTTCTTATGCACCGGGATGCGGCAGTCCTTTTACAAAGAATGAAAAAATCAATGCTTCATTCAATTTGATTAACCAGGATAGCTCCGAAGTAATTTTCCCCGACGATTTTAATCACAAGGTTATTGTAATCGGGTTTATCTACACCAACTGTCCTGATATTTGTCCTTTAACTGTTCACAACATGAAATTAATCCAGGAGAAAATGAAAAAAGAACAAAAGGGTGGGGTTGAATTCGTAGCGTTAAGTTTCGATCCTGAGAGGGACAAACCTTATATACTGAAACAATATGCCGGCATCAGAGAAATTAATCTTTCCAACTTTAATTTCCTTACCGGGAAAAAAACAGAAATAGATTCCCTTCTTAACATTATGCACGTTTATGCTTTCCCTGATGATACTACAACGGGACCGGGCGGAGAAGAATTTTATTATATGACTCACACAGACAGGATAACTCTGATTGATAAAGAAGGAAAGATCAGGGAAGATTATTCCGGTAGCCATGCGGACCTGGACAAATTGCTCAATGATATTATATCATTACTCTGAGGTAATTATGAGTATTCTATATTTTCTATTTCTTACTCTGCTTCCAACTTCGGGAGATAACATACAGATCGAAGATGCGTGGATCAGACCTGCTAATGCTGGAATGAACAGTGCACTTTATTTTAATATTGTTAATGAATCCGGTAAAGCAGATACTCTTTACAAAGCAACATTTGAAGATGCCGGTATGGTTATGATACACGAAACATATAAGGATGGCGATATGACGGGAATGAAAATGGTAAATGAGATCGTGGTAAAGCCGCAAACAGCTTTCGAACTAAAGCCCGGCGGTTTTCATATAATGCTGATGAATCTGAAAAAAGATTTAAAGAAAGATGATAAGAAAGAATTTGAACTTTATTTTAAGTCAGGGAAAAAGATTAAGGGAACCGCAACAGTTAAAGACAAGTTTTGATTTGTTTTTGATTACTAAAAACCGTTAAAACGGTTGAGAGTATCAATCTATTTATGCTAACACCGGGATTAAGAGAGTGTTGTATAACCATTTAGTTGATCCTCTACGAGGATCCGCTTTACTTTGTTCTTTCTTTTATTACAAAAATTGAACATCTACGATGTTCCTTAATAGTTTTTGACCTCGTAGAGGTCAAATTATTGTAAAGAAAATAAATCAAAAAAGAATAAATCCTCGTAGAGGATTAACAAATTTTATTTTTCGAGTTATGCAACAGACCCTTAATCCCGGTGTTAGTGGGACCAAATACGTTTAGTTAACCGTTTCAACGGTTTACCAGGTTTACCAAACTAAAAAAGTTTCTTAGTCCCCTCAATGAATAATTTCGACTTCCCTGTTTTTCTGATATTGTCTTTCATAAAATAATCTTCCAATTTCTGCACCGATAATAAATACAACAGAAGAATAATAAATCCAGAATGCGACGACGACAACCAGCGCATAAGCGCCGTAAATCTTTCCGAAGGCGGCATAGTTATAAAGGTAAAAACCAAATAATTGTTTTGCTGCTTCCCATAAAATTGCAGCCCATAATGCACTTACAAATGTAGCTTTCCTGCCCATCTTTTTTAGAGGAACGGAAAAATAAAGAACAAGAAATACAATAAATATAAGTGTGATTGAAAGAACAGTAAGCAGAATTTGTTCGAAAAAACCCGTTCTTAAAAAACTTAAAAACTCAAACTCGTTTGCATATTGAAACAGAAAATTAATAAAAGGCATTAAAATAGTCGTCGCAAAAAATATTAATAAAACCATAAGAACAAGGGCAAAGTCGCGAAGCTTTCCAAGTATAACATTAACATCGATTTCTACACCAAAGACTCTGTTAAGGATTGTTCTCATGCTGCTGAAAAGTCCGCTCGCAGCAAAAAGAAGACCGAAACCGCCGATAATACCTGCAATAGTTTTATACTGAATAAATTCGTCTATCCTCTTAAACAAAATCCTCTTAACAAAATCGGAATATTTAGTGTATGGAATTATTGTATCGATCATCGTGTTTATCTGGAATTGCACGCTTCCCGAATCGAGAATACTACCAAGCACGGCAAAAATTATTAACACGAATGGAATGATACATACGAAGAGCGAAAAAGCTAATCCTCCGGCAAGTAAAAAAACATGATGATCATCAAAACATTTATATAGTCCGCCGAAATAGTGTTTTGAGAATTTTTTTATTTTTCTGAACGAAGGTATGAGATTAAGAACAAACCGCAGTCTTCTGAAAGTTTTGTAAGCATCGGAATTTTTTATTTTTTCTGAAAGCTTATACATTCATAATTCTTGAAATTGTACTAAAGTAGAGATCAATAAGTTTATTGAGAGGAATATTAATTTTATCATTAACCTTTAAATGATTTCCGCCCGTTTTTCCAATGAATGTAAAAAATTGCTTTTTATCCTTCAGAAATTCTTCAAACTCGTTTTTATTATTTCGATTTATGGAAACAATTATCCTCGACTGGCTTTCAGAGAACAGGGAAAAATCTTTTCTTGTTTTAACAGGAATTGTAGCTTCAGCCCCGATAGGATTTTCTTCATTTATGATGCAACACTCTGCAATAGCACAAATAATTCCACCATCGGAAATATCGTGCGCTGATAGGATTATTTTTTTTTCTATTAATCCTAATACAGAATTCTGTAGCTTCTTTTCAATATAAAGATCGAGTTTTGGAGAATCCCCTGCAACTTTATTGTGAACAACTTTTAAATATTCACTTCCACCGAGCTCCTCAAAATCTTCTCCGAGTAAATAAATTAAATCTCCTTCATTCTTAAAAAAAGAAGTGGTTATTTTATCAAGTCCTTCAATCAATCCAACCATTCCTATAGTTGGAGTCGGATAGACTGCTGTATTCGGAGATTCATTATAAAAACTTACATTGCCTCCTGTAACAGGAGTATCAAAAAATCTGCAGGCTTCTCCCATTCCTTCAATAGCTTGTTTAAACTGCCAGTAAATTTCCGGCTTGTAAGGATTACCAAAGTTTAAACAATTTGTTACACCAAGAGGAACTCCACCTGAACAAACAATATTTCTTGCAGCTTCAGCAACTGCAATTTTAGTTCCTTCTTTGGGATTAAGATAAACATATCTGCCATTGCAATCCGTTTTCATTACAAGAGCTTTATCAGTATCCTTAAGATAAACAACAGCAGCATCGCATCCGGGACCAACAACTGTATTTGTCCTTACCATTGAATCGTACTGCTCATAAACCCATTTCTTGGAAGCTATGTTCGGTGAAGAAAAAACTTTTTCAAAAACTTCAGTTAAGTCTTTTGCTTCAGGAAGAGAAGAAAAATCAAATGATCTTATTGATTTAAGATATCCAGGCTCTTTCGTTTCACGGATATAAACGGGAGCGCCGCCCCCAAGCACTAATTCAAAAGGAGGAATTTCGGCTTTAAGCTCGCCTTCCCTGTAAATTTTTAATAAAGGTTCGTCTGTAACTTCACCGACAATTTCACAATTAAGATCCCATTTTTCAAAAACTTCCTTTACATTATTTTCGCAACCGGGTTTAACAACACAAAGCATTCTCTCCTGGCTTTCGGAAAGCATAATTTCATAAGCTGTCATTCCATCTTCTCTCAAAGGAACTTTATCGAGATCAACAATCATCCCTGATTTCCCTTTCGCACTCATCTCGCTCGTCGAGCAGGCAATTCCTGCAGCACCCATATCCTGAATTCCAACTAGCCAGCCGTTCCTGATAATCTCAAGAGAAGCTTCGAGTAAAAGTTTTTCTGTAAAAGGATCTCCGACCTGAACAGAAGGACGTTTCGATTCAGATTTTTCCGATATTTCTTCAGAAGCAAAAGTAGCTCCATGAATTCCATCCCTGCCCGTTGATGAACCGACAATCATAACTTTATTGCCGGAACCTTTTGCAACTGCACTTGCAACATGTTCTTTTTTTACAATGCCAACAGCCATCGCATTAACGAGAGGATTATCCTGGTACGATTCATCAAAATAAACTTCTCCGGCAACTGTAGGAACGCCGAAGCTGTTTCCATAATCACCGATTCCTTTTACAACACCTTCAAATAAAAATCTTGTTCTTGCATTCTTAAGCGAACCGAAACGAAGTGAGTTAAGTGAAGCAATTGGTCTGGCTCCCATTGTAAAAACATCCCGCATAATTCCACCAACACCTGTTGCAGCCCCCTGGTAAGGTTCAACAGCAGAAGGATGATTATGGCTTTCTATCTTAAAGGCAACTGCAAGACCATCACCGATATCAATCAGTCCTGCATTCTCTTCCCCTGCACCGACTAAAAGTCTTCCGCCACTTCTTGGTAAAGTTTTTAGTAAGCCAATTGAATTCTTGTAGCTACAATGTTCACTCCACATAACACTAAAAATTCCAAGCTCTGTAAAAGTCGGAATTCTTCCTAAGATTTTTTTTATTCTTTCAAATTCTTCTTCGGTTAATCCGTGATCGAGCGCTGATTGTAATGTTACTTTCGGTTCTAGTTTAGCTATAACTTCCTGCATCGTTTCCCTTAAAATGAAATGAAAATGACATTCAAATATAGTTATTATGAAGAAACTATGGAAAGAAGTGGTTGCAGGATTGGTGGAAAAGGGAAGTAATTTGTTGGTTAGTTTCGAGATTTTTACTGTTAACCAGTTTTTATAATAGTGTACCGGGTGATAGATTTGGGTTCTATCTTATCAAAACAGGCTTTGCCCTCTCACTGCTTTATACCCGGTACTTTTTCTTCAAAAAATCGTGCTCTTAATCCGCAGCAGTTTACAATATGGATTAAGAGCGAAGGTGAATCAACTTTAAATAAACTCATAAGCTCTTAGAGTTAAAAACTCTGTAAA
>MGZZ01000172.1:0-4360 GCA_001802795.1 Ignavibacteria bacterium GWC2_36_12
GACCTCCTAAAACTACTTTTACTTCTTTTGATGCGAGACGAGAAACCATATATTGTGGAAATACACCGGGACCTGCAACAGGTTCATCAAGGTAATAGCTAAGCTTAGGCATAATATCTATAAAATCATTGACTGTGGGATAAACTTTGAAGATCTCAGCCCCGCAACTTTCGGCTACAGTCTTTGCATAGGAGGATTCATCATAATCTTCACCTTCGTAAAAAGCACCTGTAAATGTCTTAAATTTTGATGAGTATTTTTTAGCAGCCAATAGAGTAACAATGCTGGAATCTAATCCTCCGCTTAAATAAGCTCCAACAGGAACGTCACTTCTAAGTTGTATTTCAACGGAATGTTCTAATAAATTTCGCAACTCGCAAATAAAAAATTCTTCAGTATGGTGTGTATCTGTTTTATATGAAGGATCCCAATATTTTATTGTATTAATTTCATTCGATTCAAGATCGATTATAAGCATATGACCAGGTAAAACTTTGTATATATTCTTGAATAAAGTTTCTTTATCCAGGATATATTGGAAAGTAAAATATTCATTAATTGCACTGAGATTTGGTTCAACAGTAACCGAAGGATGAGGAAGAATTGCTTTTATTTCTGAAGCAAAAATGATATACTCTTTATTGTTCACATAATACAAGGGCTTTATTCCAAAATGATCTCTTCCGGCGATAAGTCGTTTTTTTCTCCGGTCGTAAATAAGAAAAGCGAACATCCCGTTAAGCTTTTTTATGAAGTCATATCCATAAGCTTCGTACATAGCCAAAAGGACTTCTGTGTCAGAATTTGTGTGAAAACGAAAACCAGCCTTCTTAAGATCTTCCCTTAATTCTTTATAATTATAAATCTCACCATTATAAACCACTGTCAATTCGCTTCTAGTCATTGGCTGATGACCGAGCTCAAGATCTATAATTGAAAGGCGTTTATGATAAAAACCGATATTGTTTTCAATGAGAAAGCCTTCGTCATCTGGTCCCCGATGATTAATTGTTGAAGCCATTTTTGATAGAAGAGAAGCATCAACCTCAGTTCCGGACTTGTTATTTATTCCTACGAAACCACACATATAATATAAAGATGAAAAATTCTATTTGTTGAACTTGTGAACTTTGAATAAAACAACATTAATGCCATGGCGTTTGCAAAATAAAGTACTCTTTATCCTTTCTTTTTCATGAAAAGGTTATAGAAATGAGAAAAAATTTCTGATGTGCTTCGAAACATTACAGTTTTTACAACAAAAAAAATCTAAAGTCTTAGCCAAATATCCCCTAACTATTAATTAAAGAGAAGATAATTTTTAAAGTATAATTGGATGTATAGCAGGACAAACTATTATCCATAATAAGCTTTACAGGTAACCAATGTTCATATCTCAAAAAGTAGGTAAATAATCTTGTTTGATGAGAAATTCGAATCAATGAGGGGTAAAAAATATATATATATGAATCATTTTATTACATTTTTACATCATTCAAAATGGTGCAATAATTGATAATATAAGCAAAATGAATGATGTAAAGACTCATTTTGAAACATACTCATTAAAAATTATGAATTAAATTCACACGACTTGGAATACTGTTCGTTTAATTTTTTTGTGGGTAAAACTTATTAATACTAATTTAACAATAATAGATAAATAGAGTTTTTTTGATAAAATTATTTCTTGATTAAACCAAAAGGATTTTTCGGATGCAAGTTCCCTTTCTGGATCTTAAAGTACAATACCAATCAATAAAAAATGAAATCAACCCTGCCATTCAAAGTATATTAGATAATACTTCTTTTGTGCTCGGCAAAGCTGTTGCAGATTTTGAATCGGATTTTGCTAAAGCGCATAATGTTAAACATTGTTTTGGTGTTAGCTCGGGAACCGATGGAAATCATTTGGCTTCCTGGGTTTTAGGAATTGGTTTTGGCGATGAAGTAATAGTTCCGGCAAATACGTTTATCGCTACTGCATGGGGAGCGACTTTATGCGGAGCCAAACCTGTTTTTGTAGATTGCGAAAAAGATAGTTATAATTTGGATCCTCAGAAGATTCCTGAGGCAATAACAAGCAAGACTAAGGCAATTGTTGCTGTTCATTTATACGGGCAGCCTGCCGATATAGACAATATCTCGGAAGTAGTAAAGAAAAATAACCTCTTTTTGATTGAAGATTGCGCACAGGCACATATAGCTGAATATAAAGGGAAAAAAGTAGGCGGTTTAAGTAATACTGCTTGCTTTAGTTTTTATCCAGGTAAGAACCTTGGTGCGTATGGTGAAGGGGGAGCTGTTACAACAAATGATGATAGCGCCGCTGAAAAATTAAAAGTCCTGCGTGATCACGGTGCACTAAAAAAATATCACCACGATTCATTGGGACATAATTATAGAATGGAAGGTATTCAGGGTGCAGTACTAGGAGTAAAACTTAGATACTTGAATAAGTGGACCGATGCAAGAAGGAGAGTTGCGTCCAAGTACCGTGAAATTTTAGGCAATCATGAGCAAATTATTCTTCCCAAAGAAATGCCTTATGCTAAACATGTTTACCATTTGTTTGTAATTCAAATAGCAAAAGGGGGAAGTGAAAAAAGAGATAAATTGGCTTCTTTTCTTAATGAAAATGGTATTTCAACAGGACTTCATTATCCTATTCCTTTGCACTTACAAAAATGTTTTTCTGATTTGGGTTATAAAAAAGGAGATTTTCCTGTTTCTGAAAGATTAGCTGATAATGGACTTTCATTGCCAATGTATCCTGAATTAAGTGATATACAAATAGAATACGTTTGTGAAAAAATCAAACATTTTTTTGATAAGTAAAGGGTTTTTTGAAAGTTAACTAAAAGGGAGGCTTAACCGTAAATTGTTTAATATTTATTTTAGGCTTAGTTGCTTTAAGACATAACCGAGGGGACTTGTTTTAGCACCACTCTTATTTATTCTTATTATAATATATGTTTGGTGTGTTTTATGTAACTAAAAAGCGGTAATAGAATGGAATTTTGTCTCAATATATTAGAAAATAACAATTTTTTATCTCATTTTGGAACGGGATTCGCCTTTCCTCATTTAAAGAAGTTAAGATTTTGTAATCTTTTCGTTGGCATAGTTTTAGCCAAACTTTCACAAATAAAATATCTATCAAAACTCTTAAATATTGAAGAATTTTTTGTTGATTGAATTGAATTTTTGAAAATATGGATTGAATTACGGGAATAGTATTAAAATCATGAAAATCCTAAATATGAAAAAGACGCCAAAATATAAATATATATTCGGTATTTCAGATGTCTTTGTAATATTCGTTTCTTTTTTCTGTTCGGTGTATGTGCTCAGGCAAGATGAGAGTTTAGGAGTTATTGATTTTTTTATTCAGTCAGAGCCAATATTGCTTCTATTTCTTTTTCTTTCCGCTTCATTTATTTTCGTTTTTCAATTTAATGGTCTATACAGGGTCAATATAATTCTTAATAGAGCGACCCATCTAATAACCGTAGTTAAGGCACTTTATTATGGAGCTTTAAATATAGTGCTCATCTCGTTTTTAATTAAGTCTACAGAAATTATCGATTCACGTTTAATAATATTTACCTTTATACTTTTTGCTCTTCCTTCTCTTTACATAATCCGAATTGAATTATTAAGACAACTCTATATTAAACTTAAAAATAACCAGTTTAAGAGGAATGTAATAATAGTGGGAGACGGTAATTCGGGGAGATTACTGGCAGCAAAATTAATGTTTGAGAATCCAATTGGTATTGAAGTAATAGGCTTTGTTGATGATGATCTACCAGTAGGTGAAAATGTTGTTAGCGAAAAGAAAGTACTTGGTATAACATCGCAACTTCCTGAAATTATCAGGCAATATAAAATAGATGAAATTCTTATAGCTATAGAAGATGAAAATTACGAAAGATTTTTACAGATTTTAGATGACTGCAAACAACTAAATGTAAGTATTAGATTAACTTCAGAATTATTTGGAGTTGTTGCCCGGAAAATTGGTACTGAAAAGTACATAGATATACCGGTTATTGATGTTGCTCCACAATACTTTAACAAAGTGAATTTACTATTCAAAAGGATTTTTGATTTAATAGTTGCTTCTTCACTTGTGATATTGTTATCACCACTGCTAATAATAATTGCTATTTTAGTTAAGTTATCTTCACCTGGTCCTATACTTTTTAAAAGTAGGGCAATCGGGAAAAACGGGAAACCTTTTATGTTCTATAAGTTCAGATCCATGTTTGTGACACAAGGCGAGGACGAAGAAAGAAAGAAAATGATGATAAGTTTCATGAAAGAAAATGAAGATAATAAAAATAATGGAAGAAAA
>MGZZ01000172.1:4399-43500 GCA_001802795.1 Ignavibacteria bacterium GWC2_36_12
ACGTTATTAAATCGGATATGAGTTTGGTTGGTCCGCGTCCCTGTTTACCATACGAATATGAAAATTATGATGAATGGCATAAAAGGAGAGTCAGTGTTTTGCCTGGGTGTACAGGAGTCTGGCAGGTCTGGGGAAGAAGTTCTGTTTCTTTTAAAGATTCTGTAGTTTTAGATCTATATTATATTAACAATATGTCTCCCTGGCTTGATTTGCAACTGATTCTTCAGACAATACCAGCTATATTCTTTTTCCGTGGTGCCAAGTAATTTAAATATGAGTTTATTGTATAATAAGTCTGGAGATTATAAATGATTGTCGGAATAATTGGTTTAGGATACTGGGGACCTAATTTAGTCAGAAATTTTTTAGCTCAGGATAAAGTATCTAAAGTAATTGCTTGTGATACTTTATCTGAACGTTTAAAATTTGTAAAAACAAAATGTCCTGCCGCCGAATTAACAAATAGTAGTGAAGATTTAATTTATGGAAAGGCAGATGCAATTGTAATTGCAACACCGGTAGATACTCACTTCGATTTTGCTAAAAAAGCGTTATTAGCCAATAAGCATATTTGGGTAGAAAAACCATTTACCTCCAACACTGCTCAGGCCGAAGAGTTAATAGAGATTGCTGAAAAAAAGAACCTTAAGATTTTTGTTGACCATACATTTATATATACCGGTGCCGTAAAAAAAATGAAGGAGCTGGCTGATAATGGTGAACTTGGAAAGATTCTTTATTTTGATTCTGTGAGAATCAACCTTGGAATATTCCAAAAAGATATTAATGTTGTTTGGGATCTTGCACCTCATGACTTGTCAATTATGAACTATGTTCTGGGGGAACATCATAAAATTGCTGCAGTTTCTGCCAATGGAATAGCAAATTATAATGGAAAAGAAAATATCGCTCATCTTTCTATTTATTTTGAAGATAACTGTTTTGCTCACTTTCATATTAACTGGACTTCCCCTGTAAAAATTAGAAAAATGATAATTGGTGGAGACAAAAAGATGCTTGTATTTGACGACATGGAAAATTATGAAAAAATTAAAGTATATAATTCAGGCGTAGAAATGAAATCGATGGAGAGTATACATGAGGCACTTGTTCAGTACAGAACCGGTGATATGTATTCTCCTAAGATTATTCAAACGGAAGCTCTATCTCTGGCTGCAAAAGAATTTGTTGATTCTATTCTAGAAAACAGGCAACCATTAACTAATGGCACGGATGGATTAAATGTAGTAAAAATTCTCGAAGCCAGTAATAAATCGATTAAGAAAAGAGGCAAGGTAATAGAGATTAATTCTAAAAGTTTTGTTGAGGTATAAGTATATATATGGATAAAAAAAATATTAATAATGTTACACTGGGAAAAGATGTTAAGATTTTTGATTTTGTTAACTTATATGGTTGTTTTATAGATGATAATAGTAAAGTTGGAACTTTTGTTGAAATTCAAAAAAATTCTATAATTGGGAAGAATTGTAAAATATCTTCACACACTTTTATCTGCGAGGGGGTCGAAATAGAGGATGACGTTTTTATAGGACATAACGTCACTTTTATCAATGATAAATACCCACGTGCAACAAATACAGATGGAACAATGCAATCTGAGAAAGACTGGAAGGTTGTAAAAACTTTAGTAAAAAAAGGTGCTACTGTCGGATCATCAGCAACAATTTTATGTGGGGTAACAGTAGGGGAGAATGCTGTTATTGGAGCTGGCTCAGTAGTTACTAAAGATATTCCCCCAAATGTAATTGTTGCCGGTGTTCCAGCAAAAATTATTAGAGTTGTTAAATAAGTAATTTTTAAGATTTTTTTAAAAAGCAAAAGCCTCAGATTTTTCTGAGGCTTTTTATGTTTTTATATATGGTTTATCTTATTAGATTAAGCAAGTATAAGTTTTGCTATGAAAAATGTGAGTACAATAAAATACGCTACGCTCAGGTTGAATTTGATAATATCTTTTATTTTTACACCTGATAGCAATCCCGTATTAACATCTTCTGTCGTTTCGTTTACTGTCCGTATCTCCTGGTAGTCTATCATCTTATTCTCCTCTAATTTTATTACATAAGCATAAATAATTATGCCAGAAAAAACTGCATTTAAGGCAGAAAAACGCTGATTTTATTTTTAGGAGAATAAGACTTTTGAGAAAATTACCGGTAAAAAATCTCTATAAAAAGGTACCTCTGTATATTCTTTGAACTATTTGATAATAACTTATTTTAATTCTCTCTAACCAACGCAATTCTTCTGTTTTTCATTCTTCCATAGTCAGTATTATTATTTGCGATAGGGAATCTATCTCCCATATCATATACTCTGAATTGAAATGAAGGAAGTCCCTTTGATATAAAATAATTCAATATTGCTTCTGCTCTTCTGAGCGATAAAGGACGGATCATTAAGTTTTCAGTCTCACTTTTATCTGTATGTCCTTCAATTCTCCAATTTAAATCTGGATACAGTTGAAGAAGCTTAACTATTCTATTAAGTTCTGTAGATGCTTCAGGTAAAAATTCCGCCTTACTCGTTATAAAAGTAGCTTCACACTCAATAACTATTTCCTTGGGTGCGGATGTGTTTTCTGAATCTTGCTGTAATCCATCCGGGCATCCGTTATTAGTACGTTGCCCCGGGACATCTGGACAGCTATCTTCTTTATCGGGTATTAAATCTCCATCGTTATCCAAGTCCGGGCATCCATCTTCATCTTCATATCCATCAATATCTTCTGTTTCATTAGGACATTCATCCTCTATATCGGGAATACCATCCAAATCATTATCAACATCGGGACATCCATCTTCATCCTGGAAATTATCAAAGTCTTCCGGTGTTTCGGGGCATCTATCAACTATATCTGGAACCCCATCACTATCATTATCTAAGTCGGGGCATCCGTCTCCATCCTCGAAGCCATCGAAATCTTCCGGCTCTTCGGGACATTGATCTACATTATCTAGCAACCCATCACCATCTCGGTCTTTTTTGCCAAAAAAAGAATATGAAATTCCCAAAACTCCTGTTGCATAAAAGTCTTTATTTTTTCCGGTAGATATATCATCTAAATTGTCTGTATTAGGAAAGTGCAATCCACCTTCTAATTTTACTGTTAAGTTATCTATTATCCGATACTTAATTCCTAGATCAATATCGTAAACTAATGCATTTTTTTTATAGTTATTTGCGGCATTGAATTGTGCTCTCTGTCCATTTTCAATTTTAGGGCTAAACCAAATGTTACTTATGCCCCCAGAAACAAAGGGGAAAAATTTATCTTTTATTGAAACTGAATATATTACACTCAAGCCGGCAATATACATTTCTGCATTTATAAGACCTGGAAGTAGAACTGTACCGTAGTCTGGTACTTCTACGGTTTTACCTGCCTCTTTGCTGTAAATTTGCTGACCTCCTCCAAATCCTCTGAAACCTAAAATATGTACGCTTGTTGTAGGTAAGTAGTATTCAACACCGGCTGTAAGTCTACCTCCCAATTTTGTGTATTTATAATCGCTCTTGCTTAAAGTCAAACCACCATCAAAAGAGATTACTATTGTACCTGAAAAAGCGTGGAGCTTATAAGGATTTTTT
Source organism: Ignavibacteria bacterium GWC2_36_12 (assembly GCA_001802795.1). GTDB lineage: Bacteria > Bacteroidota > Ignavibacteria > Ignavibacteriales > Ignavibacteriaceae > RBG-16-34-14. The sequence continues at coordinate 8,015 of MGZZ01000172.1, forward strand.
ATTTGGCAAAGCCCCGGAAGTGTGAGTAAAAAAATTATTATGATTGACCAATAACGCTTCATAATAAAGTGTCTCAAATAACTTTTAAAATAACAATATGTAATATAGTTAATAAAATGCCAGAATCTAAAAGTAAGAGGGCAAAAAAAAACTCGAAGGTTACTTCGAGTAAAATTTTTGCCCTAAAGGCTTTATATAAGATTTAAATTCTTCTTAAATATTAGTTTTTATTTTTTTACTTGGTTTTTTCTTATCTGTACTATCCGAAGAATAATAGTAGTTATAATATTTATAGTTGGATGGATACCCAAACTTGTAATCATAATTATTTAATACAATACCTAAAAAGGCACTTTGTCCGTGAGATAAAAGACTAATAGATTGCTTAGCCCATTCCATTTCGGTGTTGTTTGCAGAAACGACTAAAATACTTGCGTCAACAAAATTTGAAAGGAGTTCAGTATCAGCAACCGCCAAAATTGGAGCCGAGTCTATTATCACAACATCATAATCTTCCCTCAATTTTTGAAGTAATGTCACCATCTTGATGGAATTTAATACTTCAGACGAATTATTTTGAATTGTCCCTGCTGTTATATAGTCGAGCTTAGCTAAGTTTGAGTTTCTGATGATACCTTCCTTATTTGTTCGCCCAAATAAATAGTCAGATAAACCTGGTGAAATGGACTCTCCCATAATAGAATGGAGTCGTGGTTTTCTGAGATCGCAGTCAACAATAATAGTTCTCTTGTCGTCTCTGGCAAAACTGCTTGCTATATTAGTTGAGACCATAGTTTTGCCGTCACCTGGGGCAGATGATGTAATTAAAAGTACCTTAACTTCAGATTTATTTTTTGAAAACTGAATTCTAGTTCTTAAAGCTCTGAAAGATTCAATTGTAGGGAAGTCACTATTATTAAATACTATTAATTCCGGATCACTAATATTTCTTTTTGTTCTGGGGATCCAAGTTAAGAGGGTGGTACCTAAATCTTGGATATCTTCGGGAGTCTTTATTCTTTTATTCAGGAAATCCTTTAGATAAATAAAACCAAATCCAAAACCAAAACCGATAATAACCCCGAAAACAATTATTAAAGGACGACTTGGCTTATTAGGATCGGGTGGTGGAAACGCATAATTCATAATAAAAACATTTCCAGGCATAGCTTGCTCGTTTATTAGAGCCTCCTGGTATTTTTCTTCTAAGGCAAGGTATAATTTTTCAAAGACGGACCGCTCTCTTTCTAACCTTGCAAGATCCAATGTTCTTCCTGGTAAATTATTAAATCTCCCTTCATAACTGGAAATAATTTGTCCTAATTGATTGTATGAAGACATTTCAGCTTGATATTTTACTTCCGTTTCAAAAACTTTTTTTGTCAAATCCTTTATTTCTTCCGGACTAGAAGAAAGTATCATAGATTGATATTTAGAAACGCTTTTTTTCAGTTTATCTTTTAATTCATCTATTCTATTATTGTAATCATTTATAACCTCTGAATTAACCCGCGATCCGGAAGATCCGGAAAGGGCCATATCTCTTTGTGTTTCTAATTGAGCTATCTGAGTTTGAAGTGAAGTTAAATATGGTTCTGATGTTTTAGACTCTAAATAGGTTATAAGCGATGGATCTTTTTGTTTTAATTCATTCTTGTATTTTTCAAGTGATCCTTTAAGAATTGATAAGTCTATTTGAGCAGTATTTCTTTGAGCTTCGTAATTTGATAGTTTATCAATTAAATTTTTAGCTTGTGCATCTAATTGTATTACACCACCCTTTAGCTGGTATGCTTTTATATTATTCTCAGCCAGAATTAAATCACTTAATTTTTCTTTCCTCTGTTCCTCTAATGTTTTTCTAATTGTTGTAAGCTCATTTCTATTTACCATTAGATTGAAAACTCTGTATGCTTCTGCATAAGAATTTGCAATAACAGCAGCTTCTTTAGCGGACGGCGATTCAACAGAGATTGAAATAAAATCTAAATTACCGATTTGTTCTACCTCAACATGATTCTCAAGGATGTCTAATATGTCGTCGTACTCTTTCAGTTTCCCCCTGGGCTTTGCAGTGTTTTCATCATCAATAATTAAGTCAAAATCAGAAGGGGAAGATGATTCAACCGAATCAATTATAGCATCCGCAACCTCCTCTCTTATAGTATAATTATAAGTAACGGTTTGTATCTCATTTGCAATTAACAAATCATTCCCGAATCCTAAATTTCCGGAATTAGGTATGAGTGGAGATGTTAAAATGCTTCCCTGAGGCGTAGTGATTTTTATATCAGTGGTAGCAGTATAAATATCTTGAGCAGTTATAGCATAAATTGTTGCAACGATGATAATGATAATATTTATGATTAGTAAAGAAGAGAAATTTGCTCTAATTAATCTTAAATATTCTTTTAGAATACTTTGATTCAAATTTTTACTGGAATTATTTGTTTTATTCATTTTAAGGTTAGTTATTATTAATAGTTATTATTAATAGTGTTAATGTGACGATAGCTGAAAAAATAGATAAAGATACATTTAAATAATCTCTAAAGTAATATCTGGGTGAACCCGGAATTATTAATATATCGCCTCCTTTTAGGTTAGGATTAATTTTGTTTTCATTTAATTGGTCTTCATGTAATAGATCTGTGTAATTTAGTTTTATCAACTCTTCGTTGGCATTTTTATCTAACCTGTATATGCGTACGTCATCTAAGTCTGATTCGTTGACCGGTCCTCCGGAATATGATATCAAATCGGGAATAGTAGTATAGATTGGAACGATATATTTGCCAGGCGATCTTACATAACCCCAAATGGAAACCTTAATATTTATTGTCGCTGGATCAGAATAATCATAATAATTACCGTAGTAAGCATTAAATTGATCTCGTGTCCTACCTAGTTGTTGATCATCCTGAGAGTATATTGGAATAGTGAGAATTACAAGATAAATTAGGAGTAATATCTTCATTTTTTTTCCAAATTTAGTTTAAATTAAGTAGCAATAATTAAGCCAATTAAATAAAAAAACTAACCTTTTCAAATCTTCTAAAAAACTATAAAGTATTTATCGTTGCACAAAACTAATTAAATGTGGTCTAAGTAAAAAAGCCAAAAACTCTGTACTTATGTATTTATTTTCATAAGTACTAAACTATACTTCTAATTCGTTGTGTCAAAATTGTAAAGTTTCTTTTGAGCTTCTTCCAAAATTTTAAGCACTTCTAAAGCATGATCTCCATTAGTTAAAGGTTCCTGGTTATTAATGATGCTGTTGAAGAAATGCTTTTGTTCTTCCTCGAGAGGGGATAGGTTATCAAAATCTATCGTTTCGAAGTCTCCTTCAAATTTTGTTAACTCATGATTTATTTTAGTAAATCCTTTCGGGTAATATTTCAATTTATTCTGTGAAAGAGAATCCTCAAACACAATCATTCCTTTATTACCAATAACCACCAACCTATGTTCTTTAAACGGGTGTAACCAACTGACAAAGATGTGTGCATGAATATTACCGGGATATCGTAAATAGGTAAGTGTAGTATCTTCTATTTTACTTTGCAGAAAACTCGCACCATTTGCATTAATGTTAATCGGGTTGCTCTCGAGTAAATATTGTATAATAGATATATCGTGTGGAGCGAAACTCCAGAGAATATTTTCTTCGCTTCTGACCGAACCTAAATTGAGTCGGTTACTATAAATATATTGCACTTTACCTATTGTACCATCGGTTATCATGTTTTTTAACTTATTTATTGCCGGATGATATAACAAAACGTGACCAACCATTAATTTTTTTTGCTGTTGATGTGATAATTCAATTAATTCTTCTGCTTCAGCCGTAAGTAAGGTAATGGGTTTCTCGACCAGAACATTTTTATTTTTTATTAGAGATTTTTTTGCCAATTCAAAATGTGTTTCGGCCGGAGTAGCAACGATAACGGTATTAATTTCTTTATCATCAAAAACCAAATTTAAATCGGTATCAAATTTTATTGATTGAGATATTAATTTAACTTCCCTTTCCTTCTTTTTATCTATATCACATACTATTTTCAAATTTCCTTTTAATAATTCGTGAGCAGTTTTAACATGATTAATTCCCCATCTTCCGGCACCCATTATTGCAAGTTTTATTTCTTTCATAAAATTTTCTTACGTAAAATTCGAACAATTTTTTCCGCAGCTTTTCCATTGCCATAAAGTTTATTAGAATTAAAATATTTATCTTTCTCAGAATATTTCTCTAATGCTTTTTTAAACTTTTTGAAGTCTGTTCCAACAATTGTGTTATAACCTCTTTTAATTGTCTCAATCCATTCTGTTTCATCTCGCAATGTTATACAAGGAACTCCCAGGAAGCATGCTTCCTTTTGAACGCCTCCACTATCTGTTATAACAATTCGAGCATTTTTTTGAAGAGATAAACTTTCGATGTAACTTACCGGCTCAGTAATAAAAATATTTTCCGGGACTTTTATCGAGCTATTAGTTATAATTTTTCTGGTTCGCGGGTGAATTGGGAAAATGATTTTTAACTTGGCGAGCCTTAGCATATTAAATATTTTTGATAACCTCTCTAAATTATCGGTATTTTCCTGTCTGTGTAGTGTGAAAAAATAATATTCTTCATCTGTTTTTAGGTTACATCTTTTTCTAATTGTTTTAGAATTTATTCTTTCCATATTTTGCAACACCGCATCTTTCATCACATCGCCGACTAAAAAAACATTTTTAGTTATTCCTTCTTTTTTTAAATTATTTACTGCAACCTTGCCCGGGCAAAATAATATTTTAGAATAATGATCTGTACAAATCCTGTTTAATTCTTCAGGCATACATTTATTATAACTTCTTAATCCGGCTTCTATATGTGCAATGGGGATGTTTAATTTTGCACCTACAAGTGAACCGGCAAGAGTACTATTTGTGTCACCATAAACTATAATTAAATCCGGGAAGTTTTTTTTTATAACCTTTTCAAGTTTTATCATTATGTTAGCAGTTTGTTCTGCATGGCTGCCGGAACCAACATTCAAATTATAATCGGGTTTTTTTAGCTGAAGCTCATCAAAGAAAAATTTGGACATATTCTTATCATAGTGTTGTCCTGTATGAACAAGAATTTCCTCAAAATGTTTTTTTAATTGCTTTGAAACCGGGGCAGATTTTATGAACTGAGGTCTAGCCCCAATTATGGTCATTATTTTTTTCACAGCTATTTGTATTGTAACTATTCTGCAATCTCAATCACTTTATTATTCTGCAGCAGATATTTTTTTTTACTTTTTTCACAAAACGCAACTCCTTCTTTATCAAAAGTTAACCTTTTTCCAGCTTCGCTAACCCATCCGATTATTTTTGCAGGATTTCCAACGACAAGCGCAAAATCTGGAATATCTTTAGTTACAACTGTTCCTGCACCTATCATTACGTACTTTCCAATGGTATGACCGCAAAGAATAGTTGCGTTAGCTCCTATCGAAGCACCTTCTTTTACAAGTGTTTTTTTATAGAAAGTACTCCCAACTTGGGGATATTTACACCTTGGGTCTGTAATATTTGTAAACACCATTGAAGGTCCGCAGAAGACAAAATCTTCAAGCGTTACACCTTCATAAACAGAAACACTGTTCTGTATTTTACAATAGTTACCGATTATAACGTTATTAGCCACATTTACGTTCTGTCCAAGTACACAATTTTTTCCAATCCTTGCCCCTTTTTGAATGTGGGTGAAGTGCCATATTTTTGTTCCGTCACCAATTTGGGCTCCTTCATCAACCACAGCGTGTTCGTCTATATAATAGTTTTTGTTATTCATTTCGTAGCTTTAATTCTTCAGCAGCTATTATAAATTGATTAGGACGATCATAATCTTGTTATAGAAAAATTTATTTGCCCCTGTTGATAAGAGGTAACTTAAGCGACTATAAATAAAAGAATTATTTATTGAGCAAGCTTGTAGCCATTTTTCAACATGCAATTTAAGAGGTTATAATATTTATTTTTTTCATGTTCCCACGAATATTTGCTCACAAAATCACGATCGGCATTTTGAACTAATTGGCTTTGAAGAAATGGTTTATTATAAAGTTCAACAATACAGTTGGAAAACTCTTCAACATTCCCCGACTCAAAAAACATAATTGATGAGGGATCGAACAAATCTTCTAGAATCTTTAATCTTGATGCAACAATCGGAATTCCCATAATTGCGTATTCAATCACTTTGGTTGGTGTAGCAATGTCGATATGTGGGTCAGAAATAGCAGTGTAAATTCCAACATCAGCTTGAATTATTTGTCCGGGTATTTCTTCAATAGGAAGAGTTGGTACAAATTGAATATAACCTGATACGTTTAACTCATCTCCTAATTTTCTTAAATCCTTTGTAAACTCAACTTCAGTTCCTATTATAATTAGTTTAAGGTTGGGAATTTTTTTTGTCAAAAAAGGCAAAGCTCTAATTGCAACATCTAAACCGTATCTCGGAGCTACTGTCCCCGGATAAATTAAGGTAAAATGCTGATTCTTTTCTGTCGAATGTTTTCGGAATTTAGCACGATTAAAAATATTTGTATCGGCAATATTATTAACAACAGTAATTTCACGAAAAGTAATACCACGTTTTATCAGATTATTTTTAAAATTTGAATTTGCAGTTATAACAGTATGAGCGAACATGGCTGAAAATCGTTCTTGGATTTTCAATATGTTAAAAATGCGGCTCTTTTCATCGACCTTATATTTAGATATAAATACCTCAGGCATAAGGTCTTTAATATCTAAAATTAACTTCGCACCAAATATTTTTGGAAAAAAAGCTGTAAAGATTAAGAAATCTGGAATACTGTGTACGTGAATAATTTGATAGCGATTTCTAAAAAATAAAATTGAAACTTTTATGAAGTAAAAGAAAAAGGATAGTAGATATTCAGAAATATAATTTCCTTTTCCTTTGTAGTTTCGTCTTAGAGGTACTGTTATAATTCTAATATTATTATGATATTCACTCTTTGGTCTTTTGGGGTCACGCGGACAAATAACATCTACCCGCACACCATCTTTGGCTAAAGCCTCTGCATAACGCCTTACACGAGGGTCACGGTAATAGTACTGGTGAGCTACCATGCAAATTTTTAACATTCTTATATTATTTTTTAAGAATTAATGAAGGCTCTTCTTTTTCAACTAATTGATTATTTATTCCGCGATCGGATGATATATTCAGGCTTTCTTCAATAGCATAATTCGAAGTTAATCCTTCTTTTATATTTGCGAACATTGCTCCTAATAGTAAAAAAGCTAGTTGGTTTGTCAATTCTGCATTGTTTCCAATAGAAAAAAAAGCCAAAGTGAGAAAAACATATACAATTGGTGTATCAATTAGCCCCTGTCTTAAAAGTTTAAAAGATTTGAAGGATAAATAAAGAATGATATATATATATATTAATAATCCGATTATACCACGTTCGATTAATATAAGCAAGTATCCATTATGAGCGCCAAGTGTATAACCCCGAGAATAATCTTCTCCGAAATTTTTATTTTCGTACCCCCCTATACCTAAGCCAAACATCTGTATTTTTAAATTTAACCGGGAATATTTTGCAAGACCTTTCATAGACCTATTGTATCGCCATTCCGAATTTCTCACTTTTGCGTCACCATATTCGTCGAAAACCTTCTTTTCATTTCCTCCCAAAAGACTCATGGGTTCTTCATATAGTCTGTAATAAGTCTCGTCAATAAAGGACATCTTAAAATCGCCTGATGAGAGTAAAGCATTATATATGAAATAAAATGAAATAAAAAATAATGCAAAGCCAAAAACCATCCTCATAATTTTTTTAAGGTTAAATTGAATTTCTTTTTGAACTATAAATAAAATTACAAAAGCAAAAATCATTGCTATTATAGTGCTTCGGGAAGTAGATATTATAACACCTAAACTTAGAAAAAGAATTAAAGGAGCCGAAACTAATCGAGGCATTTGTTTTTTTATATAGGAAAAGTAAACCATTACTAATGCAAAACAACAAATTAATGCAAGAGTACCATGATTATATGCGCTATACTCGTTTAATGATTCATGCAAAAGTACTGTTTTGAGCAAACTGCGGATATTTAATGTTCCATATTTAATTATCGACCATAATAAATCAATAGTAGAAAGTACACCTGAAAAAACAATTGCTCTCAGAAAAACTTTTTGGCCTTGTCCATTTATTATGATTATAAATCCTAAAATGATGCTGACCAATAGTAAAAAAACTAATTGTACTTGTTCCTTGAGTTCTCCGTAATAAGAATATGTAGTGTAAAAACTTATTAATAAAAAGAGAACTAATAAGGCAAAGTTAAAATTCCGAAAAAGATATTTTCTCACCAACTGATAGTTATGATTATCGAATAAAAAAAGTCTTCCCAATAGAAATAAAGTTAAAAGACCCCGGGCATCAAGTGGGCCGGGGAGTTCTACATTAAACCTGTAAACGAAACAAAAAACTAAAACTGCAGCTACTACATAAGGTCGTTCAATAGCAAAAAATAATAATGCTAATACAACTAATATGGCTGAAGAATAAAGTATAAAATCCATAATTATTTGTTAAAAATTATCTTAATCAATTTCATCTTCTTGAAAGTTTCATACTAAATAAAATAATAAATAAATTAAAGAGAAATAATTATCATCATATCTCTTTCTAATCAAATAGCACTTACACCTTCATTTAGAAATACATTGGTTTTATACCAATCAAAAGTACGTTTCAATCCTTCTTCAAGACTAACAAGCGGTTTATACCAGATAGTTTCAAATGTTTTAGACATATCCGGGCAACGACGTTGCGGTGAACCGGCAGTCGTTGGGCCTGGATTAATTGTTAAATCTTTTCCTGTTACAATTACTATTTTTTTTGCTAATTCTTCAATGCTAATTTCCGGTGACTCATTACCTATATTGAAAGCTTGACCGATAGACACCTTTACTTCTGCTAATTTTCTCATCATTTCGACTGCATCGTCAATGTAACAAAAGGTTCTTTTATGATCAGGGGAAAAGACCTCAAGTTTATTGTCTTCAGTGTAAAAGGCTTTCTTGAATAATTCCGGAACGACGTGTGATAAACCCATTCTCGGTCCATAAAAATTATGGGGCCTAACAATGGTGACAGGCAATCCCGAATGCAAACATAAAGCTTCACCGTAAATTTTTGAAAGCATATAGGATGTTCTGTTTTCTGATAAATTTGTTAATGCAAGGGGAGTACTTTCCGGCGTTGGTATTTTTAATGAAAAGTGTTTTAAAGTGCCGGCATAAACTTCACTTGTTGAGGTAAAAACAAATCTCTCCAGTTGTTTCTGTTCTTTTGCAATAAGAATCATATTTTGTAATAATTCTACGTTCTTTGTAAGCACATCATAAGGAAGTTTTAAAACATATTGAACGCCTATTATTGCTGCAAGATGAAAGATTAAACTATATTCTTTACCTAACTGACCTAATGTTTCTTTATTAAGTAAATCCATATTAAATAAATTTACACCATCTTGTTTTGATAATTCAATAAGTGATTCGTCCTTTATTCCTCTTGTAAAATTATCAACCAAATCTATCTGGTAACCTCTTTCCAGAAGATTACAAGCCAGACGGTAGCCTATAAATCCTGCACCTCCTGTGATTAATACTTTCTTCAATTTTTAACCTCTTCCTATTGATAAAATTTTATTTCCTATTTCTTGAATTGAATTTCGTTGAACTTCAGTTAGAACATTGTTTGCATCAAACATTAAACAATCTTTGTTCGTTTTTAGCCACTGTTTAAAATCTATTTTGCGGTAATCGTTATGTGGTACAGAAAAAACAACTGCGTCGAATAGTTTAAGATCAGGCAAATCCTTAGAAGTCTGTATCTGCATTTCCTCCCAATATTCAACCAATGGATCATGGGGAACGACCTGTGCTCCTTCCTGATGAGCCTGGACGAAAAATGTTTCAGCAGGAGAAAATCTTGTATCACCAACATCCTCTCTGTAACTAATTCCCATTAATAATATTTTTTTCCCTTTAACAGAACCATTAAAATATTTTTTCAATTTTTCTAAAGTAACTAAAGGCATTACTCTGTTGAGTTCAACAGCTTGCGAAGAATATTGAAATTCGTGATCGGATAATCCGAATATTTCCTTTGCCGCAATTTTTGCAAACAACGGATCTTTTGTTAAACAATACCCACCAACACCAAATCCAGGCTGACGGATATTTGAATGGGTTGGTCTTATTCTTACTGCATCAATTACTTCGTAAAGGTCAAAACCAACATCTTCTGCAAATCTTCCCCATTCCTCAATAAAAGCTATATTTACTGCCCTATAACTATTTTCTAATACTTTAGCAGTCTCTGAAGCGGTAGTAGATTTTAGCCGTGTTAAAGGATATTTTTTTACGTTTATAATTTTGGTTAAAAATGCCTCACAATAATCAGCGGCTTCAACCGTTGTTCCGGCATAAACCCGCCAGAAGTTAATAATGGAATCAAGGTAATTAGCTCCAGGCATTACCCTTTCATATGAATGAGCTATATAAACGGAGTAGGGGTTAATGCCTCTTTCTTTTAAATGTTCCTGTATTATTGGCTTAACGACCTTTTCACAAGTTCCGGGAGGAACAGTTGTCTCGACAATTATCAATGTATTTTCTTTTATATTTTTCCCCAGCGTGTGCATAGCATTTTTAAACATGTTAAGATTAACTGTGGGGATTTTTTTATCTACATAAGATAAATCCAGATTGATGCTTACTAAAACTATATCAGCTTCTCTAAAAACATTGTCATCTGTTGTTGCCGAAAGATTTCCCTGGCTTACTGCATTCTTAGTTCCTGTAATTATTTTGTTGTCCACAGTTTTAAATGGAAACAACCCCGAATTGATTTTTTTAATTCTCTCTTTCCCGGAGTTCGTCGGAAGATCAACCCCGATAACTTTAAAAAATGGTTTGCCATTAACGTCAACAGCATTAGCAACAGCAACTGCCATAGCGGCTCCGACAAAACCTAAACCCTGAACAACAACAGTTTGTAATTTTTTTTCTTTAGAGCCTGACATTTCTTCTCAACTTTTTGATTTATAAAAATATTTTGAATAGTCGGTAATCATTGACTTAATTTAAATTCTGAGTATATCTTCGATAATCCTTCGGGAAGATCAATTTTAGGTTCCCAATTAAGTTTTGTTTTTGCTTTAGTATTATTTGAAACAGTATCGTTAACTTCGTTTTGCCTGATTTTATTTAAGAAATTCACTTCTACTTTAGCAGGAAATAGTTTTACTATAAGTTCAACTATTTCTCTCACAGAATAACTCTTGCCAAAACCTGCATTAAATATTTCGAATGAAGAATCATTATAGTTTATTAAACTTTCAAATAATCTAATTAAATCATCTATATATATAAGGTCTCTTTTAGGATTAGGATCATTTAATTCTATCCTGCCGGTTTTTGCCTGGTTAAAAATTGATGGGATAAGAAAATTAGATTTTTGAATTCCTCCATAAATGTTAAAAGGCCTTACAATAATTGTATGTAGATTGAAGAACTTATTATAAGAGCGGCATAAATTTTCACATAACAATTTTGTATCGGCATAGGGATTAAAAGAAACCAGCGGGTGATTTTCATCTATTGGAAGATATTCCGGGTTGCCGTAAACATATGAACTGACATAAACATATTTAGCATCGTACTTCCTAGATAATTCCAATGTGTTTAATGTAGAATTAAAATTAAAATTATAAAACTCCTGAGGCTTTAAATATGAATCGGGGACATAGCTCATAGCAGCAAAATGAAAGATCATATCAAACTTGGGAACTTTATTTAAGTCGTTATAATTAGTAATATCTATCCCTTCCTGCCGTCCGATTTTAATCACTTGATGATTTAGAGACGTTAGATGTTCAGCAAGTTTTTTCCCACCGGACCCGGAACTACCGGTAACTGCAATTATCATAAATCTTTTAAGAAAATATTTTTATTATTTTCAAAAACTTCATTTGCTATTTCAAAATCGGATGGTGTACCTATATCTAGCCAATGATTATTGAAATCATAACCTAAGACTTTTTTATTCTCACTAATTAGTTTTTTAATTAAATCCGGGAAATCAAAAAAAGCGTTGAAGGGTATATGATCTAATGTTTCCTTCTTAAATGCATAAACTCCCATGCTAACTGTATAATTAAGAACAGGTTTTTCAATATAATTTACCACACCTTTATTTTTTAGTTCAAGAACGCCAAGATTAATTTTGACAGGTTTTTTGTATGTAGCTATGGTACACAAGGCATTATTATTTTTATGATATTCAAAAAACTCACCAAAATTAAGGTCTGTTAAAACATCTCCATTCATTACGATAAAATTATCTTCAATTTCGTCAGGGTTAATAAGTTTTAATGGTCCCGCAGTACCCATAGGCTTATCTTCGTAAGAATATTTTATGTCCAGGTTCCATTTTTTGCCATCATTAAAAAAGGCGCTTAATAATTCTTTAAGATGCCCGACAGCCAAAATAATTTTTTTACAGCCATAGTATTTTAATTGTTTTATCACGATTTCCAATATCGGCATATCACCGATTGGCATTAGTGGTTTAGGAAGTACTGTGGTATAAGGTTTTAATCTTGTACCCTTACCACCTGCTAAAATTATTACTTGCATATAATTATAAATAGTTAATGTAAAATTTTAATTATTTAAATCTCTCCTAAATGAAAGCCTTAATAATTGTGAAGTTGCTTTCGATTTGTCATTAAAACATTTTTATGAACCCTCAGACTCAATTGGAGTTTTTAATTTCAGTTACAGTTTCAATTAGTTTCCATGCTAAAGTTTCAGGATCGTGGTTTTTTTCTACATACTCTCTGCATCTAATACGCAAATCTTTATTGGGTTCGGAATCAATTATTTTTTTTATTACGTCAGGAAGATTATCATAAGAATCAGCTACTATTCCCAAGTTATATTTTGTTATCAAATTATTGGGGTTAGCATTTCTAGTCGTAATTACAGGTGTACCTGCTGTCCATGCTTCAAGGAATGTCATTGGAAAACCTTCAAGATGTGAAGTATTCAATAGTGCTATTGCATTCGACACAAATGGTAAGATATCAGATTTTTTTATGTAACCAACGAATTCAACGTTTCTTAAAATTTTTAATTCCTCTAAAGCATTTAGGCTAACCTTGTCTATATTCCCTGTGGGCTTTCCTGTAATTTTAAAATTTATATCAGGAAGAAATCTAGCAATAGGAACAAGTGCAGCTATATTTTTTTCATATCTGAAATTACCCATCCAGGCAATATATGACCTATGATTTCCATTCATAGTTATCAGATCCTTCTTCATGTCAAATGGAGGGTCTATAATAACAATTTTTTTCTTAGGAAATTTTTCTTTCAAAGCTTTATACTGATATTCATTTTGACATACGAAAATATCCGTACTTCTTAAAGCAATGGAATATATCACCTGGGCTCTTTTACCCATATTCTTCTTTATTCTATCATCCACATCTCTATCACTTCCAATCCGATAAACAAAAGTTTTACCAAGAATTTTAGAAGCTAGGGCTCCCATAAATGTCAAATAGGTTGCTCCATCCTGTATAATGATATCGGGATTGTATCTTTTTATTGCCTTCAAAAAGTTTGGCAATGTATAATAAAAAAATCTCAGAACAGGAATTCCTTTCTTAGGATCATAACTTTCAATGATATCAAAATCCAGTTCTTTATTGATAAATTTTTTTGCGCCTTCCCAGGTAAGAACACCAATTTTATTACCGGTCTTTTTAATTCCTTCTATCCAGGAAATCCATTCATTAGCTATTCCTCCAGCAGGGAAGTCATCGTCTTTTAACAAATGAGGTACATCAAAGTCAATATATAATATCTTAATTTTATTTTTTGTCATACACTAAATTTTTATTTCTGAGCCTTTTAAACCAAAGATTGTTTAAGATATCCGGCGGCTTGAGTAAGAGTCAAAGATCTCATATTATTCATTTTTATAAACTTAAATGTTTTCTCAAGTATCAGCCAAACCTTTTTGTAATTTTCAATATTGTTGGAAAAAGGACTACAATTCAATGCTAACTCCGAAGAATGTAAAAATAGATTTATTATAAGTTTTTTATTTCTAATCTCACTTTTTATCATTATTTCATTAAAGTCTTCTGAAAATTCTGGATTTAAAGATAACAACCTTCCGATCTTAAATTTGTTACCGATTTTTTTACCGAGTGTTTCTTTTCTGAAGAAACTTTTCTTAAAAAAATTTGAAGGATAATAAACAGAAACAGGTATCTCAAGTAAGGAATTACCATGAGAACCTTTCCAAAGGTATGGTTTCATTGATTTATTATCAAAATCAGGGCCACCGTTTTTTTTCCCCTTATATAAACTATAATCTTTTAAAGGTACTACAGTTGTATCAACCACAAATTTATTTTTTATAAGCCAATCAATACTTCTTTGATCTATACCAAATCTTCCGGCCCTATGGGAAGTCGGATAAATGCCATAGTTTTGTTTAATTTTTTCTTTAAGATTTTCGGCTTTCTCTTCAAATAGACTGTCCGGCAATTCTGATTGGTAAGCATGTATCCATTCTAAATCCACATCTCCGTTGTTATTTTTTCTTTGAAAAGGGGGAGTGGACCAGGAATGCAGATGATGGCCAATTTCACATTTTTGAGAGTCAGAAATAGGTTTTAATATTGAAACAGCCTCCTCTCGTGTAGCACACTCATAGCTTAGCAAATACGTAGGAATAATATCATATTTTACACATAGATCTTGGAACCGCGGAATTTCTTTCATATTATCTAATTTTATTACTTCGGGTTTGTACCAAGCATCATCTGACTCAGTATCAACTGTGACTATGAATACTGGAGAATATGTTTTATCATTCATCTATTTAATCTTCATAAATTTAGTGTTTGAGGAAATCTGTAATAATTCCATAAAAATATCTGCAATATTATTTAATGAATATTTTTCTATTCCAGAAAATGAGAATTGTCTCTCATCTATTAGTATCTCCTTTAAGGCGTTGTATATTGAATCAGGATTATCTATATCTGCAGCAATACCAACATCCATCTCTTGCATAAAATTATAAGTCGATGAATTAAGAGGGGTAACAGCTAAAATTGGTTTTCCGATTGTTAAATAATCAGTAAGCTTATATGGCACACAATCACTATGATCTTCACCTTGCGATAAGCATAATATATCTGCACCTTTCATATAACGTGTAAGCATTGAATAACTTATTCTCTCATGTTCGAAGATTATGACGGTTAAATTTAATTTTTTTATTAGTTCCGTATCTTCTTCGAGCATTTTACCAAAAACATGAATGGATACTTTATTCTTTAATTTATCATTGCCCAAAAAGTTTTATAGTGGTTCAAATATATAATTTAATCTTCTTTTACCATAAAAATTTCCCGCATATATCATAACTTTTTTATCCTTTTCAAAATACAATGGATTTACAATTCTCCTTAGTAGCAACGGGTTAGGTATAACAAATGATTTTTCATTTATATTGATTCCTGTTTTTAATTTTATGTATCCTTCCTTCGTTTCCTGGGTATTAAAAATTACTACCTTCGCTTTTTTTAAGATTATTTTTTCGAGAAACCAATTATATTTTTTTGCCCAAACCGTCTTTTTTAACGAAATGTTTTGTTAAAAGGTTTACCGGACTATAAACGGAAACGGGTATTTCAATTAAATAATCGTTAAAAGAATTTTTCCATAAGTGTGGTAAATGTGCACTATTGCTGAAATTGAGACCCCCTTTTTTTTCTCCTCTTTGCATCGAATAATCTTTTAAAGGGTATATAGAAGAATCAACCTCAAATTTATTTTTAATAAGCATGGAGCCAATCTAAGTCTATATCTCTTCGGATGTTTTCTTTTTGAAAGGGGGGAGTAGACCATGCATGTAAGTGATGACCAATTTCACATTTCTCAGCTTCCGAAATCGGCTTTAAAACAGAAACAGCTTCTTCACGTACTGCACACTCATAAGTTAACAAATACGTTGGAATAATATTATATTTTTGGCATAATACCTGAGAGCGAGGAATTTCTTTTACATTATCCAATTTAATAGTTTCTGGTTTCGTCCATGCATCGTCAAATTCGGTATCAACTGTTACAATGAATATGGGAGAATATTTAGTATCAATCATTTTGTTGTCTATAAATTTTTTGTTTAATCTTTTTCCAGTAAGAAATTTTCCAGAATTTGAAATACATACTTATTTTCTTTTTTTGCTTTCTAATAACCTCGCTACTATCCAGAAATATTTTCCCTTTATACACACCATATATGCTGGTCACTCCTCCGTCAAATGAATAATATTCATTTTCACAAGCATATCGAACCAATTCCGTAAATAGATATATTCCAAATCCAATCTTTGTTCTTTTAGTCGCAATGTTATCTGCAAAAATTGATTTTTTGTCATCTATTAAAGACGAGATTGCTACAACCTCCTTATCATAAATTAATGTAGCTGTTTTAAGCCAGTCTTGTGGTAAGCCCGGATTATTTTTAGCCAATAAATCTATCAATTCTTCACCGGAAAGATGTTCTGGCAATTTAAGTTTATTATAATACTTTATAAAATATTCTTCATTAAAAGGAGAGTATTCAAATATCACAGGGTATTTTTCTTTATAAACCGGGTAAGACTTAGAAGTTGGAAAACGCTCATGTGCCCTACGCGGAGATCTCTTGGTATTTCTTTCTAAAAAATCCTGAAAGGAATCGGTTTTCAAATACCAAAATACTCTTCTTTGAATATCGTTTTTACTGTCATAAGGACCGTTAATAAGGTTTTCTGTCTTTATTATAACCTTGTTTATATTGTTTGTATAAATAAGCGCAGGACAAAACTCATTCAAGGGATTTGAAAAAAGATTTATTGTCCCATCTTTACTCTTTTTGAGATAGAAATATCTCTTATCAAAATCAATATTAAAACTATAATGCCATATATTTTTATAGACATTTAAGTCATACTCTTTAACGATTTCAGCAGCTTTATTAGGAGATATCTTTTCCATGTTAAATAGGCTTTTGTTTTACAAATAAAAAGTTTGTTTTTTTTCTTCCGACTTGAAATAACGATTTTTTTAGGATTTGTGAATTAGCTTAAAAAATTCTCATATGTAGATTATCAGACAATTATTTGCAGTGTTTATGAGGCATTATTTCAGTATTAACTGATAATAATTTTATAATAATATTCCGCTGTATTTTTTAATGAATATTTTTCTGTGCCGGCGAAGGAAAAATTTCTTTCATCAATTAATAATTCTTTTAATGCATTATATATAGAATTTGTATCGTCCATATCAACTGCGATCCCGCAGTCTACTTCCTGCATCAAATCATAGGTCGCTGAATTAAAAGAAGTAACTGCTAAAATCGGTTTCCTGATAGTTAAGTAATCAGTAAGCTTATAAGGCACACAATCACGGTGGTCATCCCCCTGTGATAAGTACAATATATCCGCACCTTTCATATAGCTTGCCAGTAAAGAATAATTTGTCCATTTATGTTCAGTTATTATTTTGGACAAATTTAATTCTTTAATTAAATCTGCATCTTCTTCATGTATTTTACCAAATACATGGATGGAAACTTTATTATTTAACTCACCATTATTGAAGAGGTGTTTAAGCGGTTTAAATATATATTTTAACCTTCGATTACCATAAAAATTTCCTGCATATATTATAACTTTTTTGTTCTTTTCAAGATATAATGGTTCAGCTCTTTCTTCACATAAATATGGATTAGGAATAACAAAAGATTTGTTCTCTATAGCAAATTTAAGTTTTTGCTTAAAATACTTATTTAAAGCTGTTTGAGTATTAAATATCACATATTTAGCATTTTTCAACAGCAACTTTTCAAAGAACCAGGTATATCTTCTCTTAAACCATGATACGTCATAATCATCTGCTAAAACCCATGGGTCTTGATAGTCTATTATTAAATCAATTTTGAAAATAAAGCTTAATAAATATGCTGTCAGAAAAGGAGAAAAGGGGGGACCTGTAACAATGATAGTATTAATTTTATTTTTCCTCACAATTTTTATTCCTTTGACTAAAGCAGGAATTATCCAGGCAGAATAACGGTCAATAGGAAATACTCTAAGAATTATCCGGTTTATAATTTTAGTTATTATTTTTTCATTGTCTTGATACCTTGGAAAATATCTGGTTCTATATATTTCCCCTCCATAAACGAGAGTTTCATCTTTTTCGGGAAGATATTTTTCTTTAATTGTAAGAATATTTACCGTATTAAATTTATTTGAAAAATATTTTGAAAATAGATTGTATCTTTTGGCACCAACGCCATTGCTTGGGAAAAAATGATAAGAAATAATCAGGCACTTTTTTTCCATCTATGCTCCAATCCAAATTTTCTGGAAATCTTAAACAAAAACATGTCTGTCTCTTCAAAATGAAAACGACTTATAATTATTAAATATAGAATTATATATACAGTGCCAAATAACAATGCTGTTACGACATCATTTAAGTTTAGTAAACTACCTGCAAACAAAATTGGCACGCAAACCAGGCCGGCAAGGATTATTGTAAATATTTTTCTCCAGTAGAATAGTTCTTTTAAATTTATATTATATATTTTTAAAATTATATAACCGAAATAAATCACGAATAGAGTTTCCATAAAAACGAAGGCAATTGCGGGACCTAAAAACCCTATAAAATAATAAAGCAGATACAAAACGCCCATATGTATTATTGTATACAAAATATGACCAACAAGTAAGTGTCTGTTTTTATTTTTTACACGTATCGGTATACCCATCTCGAAACACTGCAACAGAAAAAAACCGAGATAAATCTGGAACAGCGAAACCGAGCCGAGATAATCTTTTGTAAATAAAACTTTTATGATAAGCTCGGCATAGTAAAGTTGCAGATAAAAAAGAGGCACTAATAAAAAAAGATATAATATATTTGCGCGCTTCCATAAACTAAGTGCATGAAGCGGTTCGTCTTTGACTTTTTCTGCCATATCTGGAAATATTACATCGGCAATCGAGGTTTGAATTATGCTAATTAAAGGTACCCTTTGACTTCCTATTGCATACAGAGCCAGTGCACTAGGCCCTAAGTTAGTAGAAATAACAATCTTACTAACATCACTATTAAAATCAACAAGCAGACCTGCTAAACCTAAAGGTACGATGTAAACAAGTTGTTCCTTAAGAAATTTATAGTCTAATTTCAGGACAAGTAATTTCTTATAAATTGTGTATGAAATGCTGAATAGCAGTCTTAAAAATTCAAACAAGATTACCGTATATAATATAGAAATTACATCTTTAGTTAAATAAGCAGTCAGTACGACAAAAATTACTCTTAGAACAGCAAAGATTAAGGAGTAGTAGAAAACATAACTGGATTTTTTCTGGCTGAGCCAGAAAGCTTCAAGAAAATCAAAGTTTTTGGTAAATATGAGATAAACCAGAAGTAAGAAAAAAAAATTAAATGAAGATGCATTTATTATTGTACTTTTAAAAACAAAAACTGCAATAATGCCTATTAAACAAGTAACGAGTTCCAAAAAAATTGTGTTGCTAACGTAGTATTTAATTCCATTTGGATTCTTTGAGATAAAGTAGAGAAGATTATATTTAATTGAGAATGCAATGAAAGTTCCTAGTAAAGAAGCATAAACAAAAAATTCTTTATACTGTCCATATAATTCGCGGTCTATAATTCTTACTAAGAATATTGGCGTTAAAAATTGTACTGCAAAATTTAATAATTTTGATATTGCTAGTATTGTAACTCTGTTTGTGCGGGATGACATAATAATTATTTATATGTATTTAATAAGAAGTTAATAAGTTTTGATACATATATCCTGAATATTCCATTCTGTCTCCATTAAAATTTTTTCGCGGAGTTATCAGTCAGTTATTACTTATTGTTCGAAGGTATCTTATAGACATTTATTGTACTGTCTAAATTTACGTAGTAGAGATACCTCGAAAACTCTTTATTAATTTTCTTTTCTTCGGGACTGACTCCAGGTCTTTTATTAGAAAAATTGCCTAACCAGATTGTGGATTTAGAATTATTCAACATATCTAAGAACTTTTCTTCCTTATAGATTAGATTTGCATTGGTCCAGA
Source organism: Ignavibacteria bacterium GWC2_36_12 (assembly GCA_001802795.1). Lineage (GTDB taxonomy): Bacteria > Bacteroidota > Ignavibacteria > Ignavibacteriales > Ignavibacteriaceae > RBG-16-34-14. The sequence goes on from MGZZ01000172.1 coordinate 28,307, forward strand.
TTTCCTTTGTCCCCTTCGATCTTGACCTGCCCGTAAACTCCGAATCCTGATAATTTATATAAATATAATCCAACCTTTTCAAATAATATTCTATTGTTAAAGATGCATTATTTGTCATAACAATATCATTATCCTTCATGTTTTTATTTATAAATTCAGCAGGGGTTACATAATCCTCCTGGTAATAATAAATGTTGCGTTTTGGTTCATAGATTGTTCTGAAACGGATTTCATTACTATCAATTTTTAAGAGATGATTAAAGCTATAATCGGATGATAAGAGTATAAATAGAATTAAAAATATAAAGAAAATGGTATAAGCAAATTTCCTATTTCTCGTTATGAATTCTCCTATAGTCTGCATAAAAAACAGAAGAAGTAGTAAAATTAAAGGATAGATAAAAAAAGTGTAGCGGGTGTCGTTGTATGGTGTTTTCAAAATTGCGACTAATGAAACAAGGAAGATTATAACCGATAATAAAAAATTTGCTTTTGAATATGCTTCTTTTCCCCTGTTTTTTGATTTGTAAAAAAGAATAACGAAATAACCAATTGTAAATAAAACACATATAAGGATAAATTTTGGCATCGGTTGGAGCCATGGCAGAATAATTTTTTCATAAAAATTAGGATAATTAATGAAGACCCAAAATATCTTATTTACTGAAATGTAAGATTCTTCCGGGAAAAATTTAAGCCATGATTGAGTCGTTAAACCATAAATAAGATAGAAAATAAAATTCAAAAACAATATCAATATTAAAAAATAAAATGATTTATTTTTTAAGTGTTCTAACTTTATCCAACCCACCAAAAAAAATGTTATAGACGAGACTAATATTATACCATAAAGATTAAATAATGAAAGCAAAGCAAGAAATAGAAATATAAAACTTATTTTTTTCTCATCAGGTTTTTTTAGAACATAAAACCCATAAAATACGATCGCTGCCAATGGAATTAATAATAATAAATACCAGGAAATAGAGGGGAAAGTTTGAATAAAAATATGTGGAATGTCAATCGGTGCTAAGCTTTTTTCTTTTAATAGTTGAATGTCAGTAGGGAGAAAGTCAGTTACGCCGTAGTTTCTGAAATCAAATCTTAAATAAAGAAATGCTGCAATAAATATTATAATGGCATAAAATAATTTAGACGGACTTATTTTTTCTTTGCTTAAAATAAACGGAACGAAATTCAGAACAACAAGGAAAATACTACCTTCATACATAAATACGGATGTAATACTTAAAAGGATCATCCATTTAAAAGATTGATGATCGCTTTCTATGGTTGTCTTGTAAAGAAAGTATATATACCAGAGAAATAACATTTGGAAAGGTGCGTAATACCTGGCAACCCGGGAGTATTCAATCTCTATAATAGAAAAGCAGAATAAAAATATTATTGAAACTATAAGAGCTTTTCCTCCAATTTTTTTTGCCAGCAAATAAATAGCAGGAATTGCAAGAATATTAAAGATAAGGGGTATTATTCTTAAAGCAAAAACTTCTTTAATCCCTGTTAATACAAGCAGGGCAGATAAATATTGATAAATAAGTCCTCTGTTATAATAACCTCCCAAAGGATATTTAGGCACACCATATTCTAGTATGTTATGAACAGATTTTGCTATATAGTATTCATCACTGTTAGCAAATCCTCCGTTACTTAAACCTTTAACCCTGAAATAAAAACCGAGAGCAATGCATAGAGGTAAAAAAATAAAGAACCAAAATTTTCTATTTTGAAATAGACTGTTTGTTTTAGTAATCTGATCCAGGCTCAATTTAGATAGCTTTATTTGATTAAATTATTAAATTTGCTTAAGAAGAATATCTTTGATTCTAAGTGAAGAAAGACCATCACCGTAAGGATTAACTGCATTAGCCATTTTTAAATATTCTGATTGGTTGTTCAGAAGTGTTTTAGTTTCTTCAACTATTTTTTGCTTTTGAGTTCCTACAATTTTTACTGTTCCCGCATCAACGCCTTCAGGTCTTTCAGTTGTGTCTCTCATAACCAAAACGGGTTTTCCAAGACTTGGAGCTTCCTCCTGTACGCCGCCTGAATCTGTCAAAATAATTTTTGCTTTATCCATTAAAAAGATAAAGGGAAGATAATTAAGAGGTTCTATTAAAAAAATATTCTTCTGTCTTGATAGAATTTCAAAAACTGGTTTTCTTACATTCGGATTCAGGTGAACAGGATATATAAAATGATAGTCTCTGTATTCCTCAGCTAATTCAACAATTGCATTACAAATATTGTCAAAACCCTCACCAAAGTTTTCTCTCCTATGACCTGTAATCAGTATCATATTATTATCTTTTTCTTTCAAAAGATTTATTGGCAATCCGGGGATAGAAACATTTTTAGTTTTTATTTTTTCTCTTGCAATTAGCAGCGCATCAATTACAGTATTACCGGTTACAAATATTTGATCATCACACACGCCGTCTTTTAACAAATTCTCTTTTGATAAATTTGTAGGTGCAAAATGCAGGTCAGCCAGTTTTGTAGTTAGAACCCTGTTAATTTCTTCTGGATATGGAGAAAATTTATTCCATGTCCTTAAACCTGCTTCTACGTGTCCAATTTTTATTTTGTGATAGAATGCTGCCAGGGAAGCGGCAAACACGGTGGTAGTATCTCCCTGGACCAATATTATATCGGGTTTATATTCTGATAAATAATTATCTAAAAGTTTTATTGTCTGTGAAGTCAATCCCGAAAGCGTTTGGTTTGCCCGCATAATATCTAAATCAACTTCAGGCTTTAGATCGAATACTTCAAGAACCTGGTCAAGCATTTCTCTATGTTGGGCGGTAACACAAACGTTCACTTCAAATTCCTTATATTTTCTTAACTCTAAAATTACCGGCGCAAGCTTTATAGCTTCCGGTCTTGTACCAAATATTATAGAAATTTTTTTTGATTTCATTTTTTATCTTATTTGAAGAAAGTGAATTACCTTACATTATTCCTTTATAGAGTTTTAATAATTCGCTATCTTCTAATGGGAAATCACTTTTTTGTCCACAAAAGTAGTATGCGGATGCAGCATCCAGAGTTCCAGGTTTATTTATTAGATAATAATCAAAATATTTTAAGAAGAAGGATGTTAGGTGAATAATGGGATAAAGAGGTATTCTTGTTTTTTTAGAACTAAAAAAACTTTTGATAAAATATTTATAAGACCATGCCAACGCCATACCCGGGCCGCAAACCGCCCCGCTTTCAATTTCTGAAAAATTTCTAAATAATCTTCGGTGTCCGAGGTGTGTGAAACGATGGAAATCATATCTTCCTCCGTGAACCTGCTGCATAAATGGGGTTTCGGCATAAACTAAACCATCTTTTTTCAGAACTCTATAAATCTCTTGAACACATCTAAATGGATCCAGAACATGTTCTAAAACCGCCTGAACAACAACTCCATCAAAGTATTCATTAGTAAAAGGAATATTATGCGAGTCTAAAATAAATTGAGTTCGGGGGCCGAATGAGATATCACTTTCGTACAAAATAATAGAGGGATTTTCAATTAATGGCTCCATCCCCTCACCAATAATACTTCCTCCCAATATCAGCACTTTTGGGTTAGAAGAATATGATAAAAGTTTTCTGGCGAAATTTGAATAATTTTCTTGTGCCTTAATATTTTTGCCGATTGATGGTATAAAAGCAACGATTGCTTTTTTTATAGGATTTTTATTCACTATAGTAGTTTTAAAATAAGTTTCACGCATTTCAGTAAAATCACTAATTCTAAATACACTATTTTCTTCATTAATTAGAACAGGAATATTATTGATAACGGGGAAAATTTTCTTACAATCATTATTAGAACATACCAATAAGGCATCTTCACTTTTTAGAATAGCCATGCATTTAGGACATCTTAATGCTTTAAATATTTCTTCCGATAATTTCATGAATTTTCACTTTTTGTTTTCTTACATAAGGATAAAATTTTCTGCTAATGATATTAGTGAAAAATATTCTGGCTGAAAGGAGTAAACACTTTTTTAATTCTCTCCCTTTGTTCTTTTCTTATGTATCGAAAAAAACTTTCAGAAACAGGTCTTTTTTTATTTTTTAAAGTTGCCCACCAAAAACCAAAAAAATCTTAGTAATGCTCCAAGTATGTATGGTCGCTCATTCAATCTTCCAAAACATTTAAAGGCTTGGAAAAGGGGAGAATACCCAAGCGAATATTCACTCGTTCCCAGCCAAAATCTGTGTCTGATTAAATTAGCTGTTGCTGTTCCTGTAAGCCTGTGATGAAGGATTTCTTCATCATCGAATGATTTTACTGTCCAGCCGTGCTGACGGGCGGCTATTTCAGCATAAGCATCTATACTTGGCAAGGGTAACCATAAACCTATGTCCTGATAACATTCACGCCGGAATAATTGGATAGGCCCCCCCCACACTGTGATATCTTTGAGTTAACTTATGAAACTTGCCATTGTAAAAAATCATAAATAATCCCGCCAGCTATGCCTAACTTTTGATCTAATAAAAACTTGTTGAGAATTGTTTCATAATATATTGTGCTGAGAGTAACATCCGCATCGAGGATACCTATGAAATCATAAACAACATCCTTTAGATATTCGTATCCAATATTTAATGCAAAAATTTTACAAGAAAAATCTCTTATAGATTGGTTTGTTACCCGAACATATTGTATGAAATTAAACTTATGAGTATAGTGCTGAATTATGTCATCTGTACTATCAATCGAAGCATCACTTACAATTACCCATTTCACCGGTAAGACTTTTTGAGAAACTATTGATTCAATTGTTTGTCTTATAAAATTTTCTTCATTTTTTGCAGCCGTAAGTAACACATAAGAAATGTTCATTTATTTTCCCCTTTTTAGAAGGACAATTTTACAATAAAAAAATATATTATTTCCCACTTCAGATCATATAATTATAGCTTTGGAAAAAAAGTTTAAGAACAATTCGTTTTATATAGATATATTAAATTTATTTGAATAATTAAATATTTTCTTTTTTTAAAAGGAATATATTTCTAAAACGTTCTTTTTGTTCTTTCCTAACATAGTCTAAAAAATCTTTTGAAACCGTTCTTTTTTCTTTTTTAAATGTGGCCCACCAAAAACCGGAAAATCTTAGAAGTGCTCCAATTATATATGGTTTTTCAACTAATCTTCCAACACATTTTAAACCTTGAAAAAGAGGATAATAACCCAGAGAATATTCAACTATTCCTTGCCGGAATTTATAGCGTATTAATTTAGTTGCTGCTGTTCCTGTGCGGCGGTGATGAAGTATTTCTGCATCATCAAATGTCCTTACTTTCCAGCCATATTGACGAGCTGATATCTCAGCATAGGTATCTATGCCTCCACTAATTAATGGTACTAAACCGCCAATATCTTCATAACATTTACGCCGAAATAGCTGAACTGCTCCCCCTACACTATGATAACTTATAGGAATTTTATGGCGTTTCCCATCATAAACATCATAAAAAATACCGCCGGCTACACCAAGCTTGAGATCTAATAAAAATTTGTTGAGAATTGTTTCATAATATATAGGACTGAAAGTAACATCTGCATCAAGAAAACCGATAAAATTATAGTCGAGATCTTTCAAATATTTGTATCCAATATTTAATGCAAAAGTTTTAGAAGCAAAATCTCTTTTAGACTGGTCTGTTGCCCTGACATATTGTATGAAACTAAACTTATAAGCATACTCTTGGATTATATCATCTGTACTATCAGTCGAAGCATCACTTACAATTACCCATTTCTCGGGTAGAATTTTTTGTGAAACTATCGATTCAATTGTTTGCCTTATATATTTTTCTTCATTTTTTGCTGCCGTAAGTAACACATAAGAAATGTTCATTTATTTTTTTACTTTCATATACAGAATGTGACTTAAATGCTTTCGGGTACCTTTTCGAACAATTTTTTCAGGTCAATATTTAATTTATCTAAATTGAAATCATTTTCGATTTTTAACCTTGCATTTATTACAATTTTATTCAGCTTACTCTCTGACATAGCAAATATTTCTTCAATCTTATTTGATAGTTTAAGTGGGTCATCCGGTGGAACTAAAAAACCATTAACGTTATCTTCAATCAATTCGGGTATGCCGCTTGTATTTGTAGTTATCACGGGTAATCCTGTTGACATTGCCTCCATAATCGCTACCGGAATACCATCCTGGGTTTTATTTTTTTTATCAAACCGCGAGGCTAAAATAAACAAATCCGATAGGTATAAGAGATTTTTTACTTCTTCGGGAGAACAATAATCTTTAAATTCAACAACATTTTGAAGCTTAAGATGATTTGATAGATTAACCAAGTATTCTTTATCAGGTCCATAACCTGCTATTATTATCCGGTGAGTTAAATTCTTTTTATGTAATTCAGAACTCGCTTTTATTAGAGTGTCAAATCCTTTCATATTAGTTAATCTTCCTACAGATAGAATAATCGGAATATTATTATTACGAGGTACGGATTTAAATTCATATTTATTAATCGAAATCCCACAATGATGAACATTAAATTTTGATATATCTATATCTTTATCTCTATTTTTAATAAACTCAATATTATAATTTGAAATAGATAATATTTTATAAGCTCGGTCAATTTTTAATTTGAACAAATTTTGTCTGCGAAATACATCATGAGCATGAATTTTAATTAAATAAGGAGTCTTATATAGAAGATTATGAAAAAGAGCAAAATCTGCCCTCGCATCAGCAAAATGAACAACTATTAAATCGGGATTAAAAATATTTATTTTATCCCATTTGTGAATGTATAATAACAAATCTTTTAAAACCTGAATTTTACCTCTCGTACCTTTTGTGTCACTCCAAAAATCTTTCCTGATCGCTTTTATTATCTTATAAAAAAGACTCAAGTTTCTTATTGGATTTTTAAAAAAATAAATAAGAAATAATCCTTTAGGGTATTCTGTATTTTTGACAAATAAAGAATTATCCTGCAGGGTTACGGAGGGTTTTTTATCTCTTGAGAAAATTTTAATTTCAAATCCTTGCTGCATCAGACTAAATATTTCATTTTGGACCCAGGTTTCACTCTTAGAAGGGAAAAGGTCAACAAAATAAACAATTTTTTTTACCATAATTTTATATCAGTTATCCAAATTTTCTCTGAATTTTAACCCAGTTCAAATAACAATTTTATCTTTTATAATTATCTAAGTAAATTATCGCCACATTTCTATTTTATTGAAGAGACTTGAAATTATGCGATGGTCAAATTTATTTATTGAAATTATTTTTCTTCTTAGAAAGAAGATAATGGCCAAGATTGAAAAATTTTATGGAATGGATTTCTTTACAGTCATAGAGCCGGGAAAATTTGGTTATTCCTCTGAAGTTCATACAAGCTCCATAAAAAGGATATTACCGAAATATTTAAAAAATTAAATGTAAGTAAGCAAGATTCAATAATTGATATTGGCTGCGGAAGGGGGAATGCAATTAGATATATGATGAAATACCCTTTCTTTAAGTTAGATGGCATTGAACTGGTGCCAGAGATATCACAAATAGCAATTAGAAATTTCAGAATGTTGAAGACTAAAAGGGTAAAAATTTTTAATATTAATTGTATAGAATTTGATAAATATTCCGATTACAACTATTTCTATTTATTTAGTCCTTTTCCCTGTAATATTTTTAATAAACTACTGGATAAAATACTGGAACAAACAAAAAAATAATCCTGATATTTTTTTAATTTTTTGCAATTTTATATGTTACGATATTATAAACATTAAGTCTTTTAGAATAATTCATAAAATTAAGAGTATTTATAAACATGATATTGTAATATTTAAAAAACTCCACTAAATTTCTTAAGGAGTTTTATAATACTCTCTATACCAGTCAACGAAATTTTCCAATCCTTTTTTTATATCAGTTTTTGGTTTAAAACCTACGTCTTTATATAGGTCATCCACATCAGCGAAAGTTTCGTAAACATCTCCCGGCTGCATCGGAAGTAAATTTTTATTTGTTTTTTTCCCTATACAATTCTCAAGTATTTCGATAAACTTTAATAATTCAATCGGTTCATTGTTTCCAATATTATATACTCTATATGAGGCAAAGCTCGAAGAAGGATCTGGTTTTTTGCCATTCCATTCAATGTTTGGACAAGGAATTTTTTTTATCAGTCTGAATATCCCTTCGACAATGTCATCAATATAAGTGAAATCTCTTTTCATATTACCATAATTGTAAACATCAATTTGCTTTCCTTCAAACATTGCTTTTGTAAATAGAAATGCTGCCATATCCGGTCTTCCCCAAGGACCATACACTGTAAAAAATCTTAAACCTGTAACAGGTATTTTATATAAATTAGAGTAAGTATGTGCCATCAGCTCATTAGCTTTTTTGGTTGCTGCATAAAGAGAGAGTGGATGGTCAACATTATCATGTACTGAGAAAGGTATTTTTTTATTTGCACCGTAAACAGAGCTTGATGATGCATATATTAGATGCTTAATAGGGTAATGGCGGGATCCTTCAAGAATGTTAAGGAAACCCGAAATGTTGCTCTCGATATATGCGTAAGGATTTTCTATAGAATACCTTACCCCTGCCTGGGCAGCAAGGTTTACAACATAATCATATTTCTCTTCTTTGAATAAATTATTAATTGCATCTTTGTTCGTTAAATCAGTCTTATGAAACTTAAAATTTTTATAAGGAAACAACAAATTAAGACGGGCTTCTTTTAATTTAGGATCATAGTAATTATTAACAATATCCAGACCGGACACATCCCACCCCTCATCACAAAGTCTTTTACTGAGATGGAAACCAATAAAACCTGCGGCACCCGTTATTAAAATTTTTTTATTATTCATTTTATTTAAGTTAAGTGATTAAATGGTACAAAGATTTTTTTATATTCTTTTAATCTTCGCCTTTTTAATTATTCAATTATTCATTCAAAACTGCTCTCCGCCCTTTGCTCTTGACTGGGCACAACTCACAGCCTGCCATCTACCAGGTCCTTGTTTAAAACACCTTTGACATCAAAAATAACAGCACCTGTTTTCCTCATAAAAAGAAAATCGAGATTTTTAAATTCATTATGTGCTACTGCAAGAATAACACCCGAGTATTTATTTACATCAATCTCTTCAATCCTGTTTTTCAAATCCAGGTTATATTCATTTAAAACTTCACCCTTATCTGCCCATGGATCAAATATGTCAACATTACATCCAAATTCTTTCAACTCATTGATTATGTCAATTACTTTTGAATTTCTAATATCGGGACAATTTTCCTTAAATGTAATTCCGAGAACAAGGACATTTGCGTTGTTTATTTTTAATCCTTTTTTAATCATTTGCTTAATAGTTTTATTAGCGACATAAGCACCCATACCATCATTAATTCTCCGCCCTGCAAGAATTATTTCGGGATTATAACCGTAATGAACAGCTTTGTGCGTTAAATAATATGGATCAACCCCTATGCAATGTCCGCCAACTAACCCGGGGCGAAAAGGGAGGAAGTTCCATTTAGTTCCTGCTGCTTTAAGGACATCGATAGTATCTATTTCCATTAAATCAAATAACATTGCAAGCTCATTAACAAAAGCAATGTTTATATCACGCTGGGCATTTTCAATTACTTTGGCAGCTTCCGCAACCTTAATTGATGGGGCCTGATGAACACCGGCAGAAATAATTCCCGAATAAAGGTTTTTAACAATATCCGCAATTTCGGGGGTGCTTCCGCTAACTACCTTTTTAATTGCATTAACCCGATGCTCTTTATCCCCGGGGTTTATTCTTTCAGGTGAGTACCCACAGTAAAAATCTTTATTAAATTTCAGACCGCTGAATTTTTCAAGAACCGGCACACAATCTTCTTCAGTACAACCCGGGTAAACAGTCGATTCGTAAATTACAATGTCCCCGGCTTTAAGAACTTTACCGACTGTTTCACTTGCTTTTATTAATGGAGTGAGATCAGGTCTTTTAAAAGAATCTACAGGGGTAGGAACGGTTACAATAAAAATATTTACATTCTGGAGATTCTTAAAATTATTTGTAAATGTAAGACGTTTTGCTTCACACAATTCATCTTTGGTAATCTCCAGGGTTCTATCCTCTCCTTTTTTTAATTCATTAATTCGCATATCATTTATATCGAATCCTATAACATCATATTTTTTCCCGAACTCTATAGCTAAGGGAAGGCCTACATAACCGAGCCCAATTACTCCCAAAATTGCTGTTTTATCTTCAATCTTTTTTACTATTTCCATATTCAAGCTTGTTAATTATGAGTATTGTTATTTAAAAGTGTTTCATTATAATGATTAATTAAATTGTATATGAGAAATTTTTATTTATAAATTAATCACTTTATTCTCTTAATCGGGATTCGACCGTTAGTAAATCTTTTATTTTGGGTGATTTTTTTAGACACAGCTTCGCCACATTACCTACATACAATACAAGAGGTTTCGTTCATAATAGCCTTATACTATGGTGTATTAATCTGATATTAGATTCTATCCCAAAAAGGTAATTATGTCGGATTGACTCTACAGATTTATTCCTAAAAATAACAAAATAAAAAGAATATCTACTGTTTGACTTTAAAATTTAACACTTTTCAACGATTATTATTCTGAGACTGTCTATGAAAGACAAATTTTATGCCCACAGTATTTGATTACTTATACCCAACCATAGTTCACAGGGAGTTAAATTTTGGAAGCGATAATTTTTGTTATGTTCTTACTTATAAAATATATTTTTGTTTAAAAATAAAAACTTACTCTGTAACTACTAAAGTAACCATATAATATAATGTATACAATTCGAAATTCTGTTATTATCATTTCATTGTAGTTAGATTTTTATTTTTTTTATTACCAAGTAATTATTATTTTTTTAGTAATAGTTACCGGAATTATTTTTCTAATTTGAATCTTAAAAATGTATTTATGTTAAATTTTTTCGGTACAAAGCTTGTGCTGGAAAAATGTTACTTATAATTAAATTACAGGATATCGGATTATGAAAATTAAAGCTTTTATGTTTATACTAGTATTTTTTACATCAATATTTTCCCAAACCACATATTACTTCAGCGCTAGCGGAAGTGATGCAAATAATGGATTAACTCCTTCTACTGCCAAACAAACTTTATCTGTTCTTCAAGCTTTGTTAAATGCAGCTCAACCTGGTGATCAATTTTTGCTTAAACGGGGCGATACATGGATAACAAGAGCAGGCACTTATGGTATCGGAATAAATAATGTTAGTGGAACTGCCGGAAATTATATAACAATTGGGACTTATGGAACTGGGAATAAACCTATTCTTGATTTATCTGGCAATGCAACAGCTATTCGTTTTTTAGACGGCACAACTAACCATTATGTAAAAATTAGTAATTTAGAAATTACATCGACAGCAGCAGCTAATAATCGCCCGTATGTTGGAATTTATGATTATAGTAGTGATACTTATCAGATTTTGATAGATAGCTGTACTATTAATGGAATTGCTCAAGGAATTATAATAAACAGTTCAGGTTATTGGACAATAAGTAATTCTACTTTTAAGAATACTTTCGGTAATTTTTACGGCAATGGAGGTCAGTTTGAGGGCGGAGAGGGCGTTGCGACAAATGATGCATGGAATGTATTGATCACAAATTGCATTTTTGAGGATAATATATGTACAGATAGCAAAACTCATTTTGTTTACTTCTCAAATTCAAGTGATAATTGCACTGTAGAAAATAGTGTATTTCACGATAGTAAACAGGCAATAGCTCTTGTAGATGGAGATAATCATAAAGTAATTGGAAATACTATTTATAATATAACATCGAGTTCAGCAATTACCGTATCTTCCAGGCCGCAGACTGGGGACAGCCATTTATCTAATGTTTTGATTGAAAAAAACGAGATTTATAATTCGGAAATTGGGATTATATTAAATAAAACAACCACAACATTTGGTGATACAGGAATGACTTGGACCTCTGACGTAAGAATTATCAATAATCTCATATATGATATAAGCGGAGCAGGTTGGTCTTATGGAGTTTTGATAGAGAGCAATCAAAACTCTCAAAATTTAGTTCTTGATGATATATTGTTTGCAAATAATACTGTTGTAAATTGTTATGGCGGTGGGGTTAGTTTTGGTTCAAGCAATATAAGTTATTCTAATTTTTCTGTGAAGAACAATATTTTTTATAATGATACATACTCATCTGGAACTTTAATCTTTGTCAAAGATGTATCTGATTTATCTCAAATAACATTAAACAATAATTTATATTATTCGGTAGTAGGCTCTGATATAAATGTGGAGGGGATTAATCTTAGCCTTTCACAGTTTAAATTAGCCCATATCACAGAAGAAATTAATAGTATTTCAGAAAATCCTTTGTTTGCTAACCCTTCAATCTTTGACTTTCATATTAATGGAAATTCTCCTGCTATTGATAAAGGTGCAGTATTAACAAATGTAACAGATGATTTTGATGGTAACCAACGCCCGGCTGGAGGCGGTTTTGATATTGGAGCTTATGAATTTGGAGCAACGAGTGGATTTTTTTCTCCGGCGTTAAATCTAAAACTTTTCCTTGAGGGACCATATAGCAATGGTAGTATGCTTTTGGCAATGAGTGAATTTCTTCCATTATCTCAGCCTTATAACACTCAGCCGTGGAATTATAGTGGAAATGAAACTGTTTCGAGTATACCATCAGGTGTGGTCGACTGGGTATTACTTGAAATAAGAAATAATACATCAGCTTCTACTATTATAGGAAAAAGGGCTGCATTCTTAAGAAACGATGGGCTAATCGTTGACCTCGATGGTTCAAGTCAGGTAACATTTAATGGAATGCCTGTAGGAGACTATTATGTAGTCATCAATCATAGAAACCATTTGAGTGTAATGAGTAAAGACCCAGTTCCAATATCTTCTGCCTCTAGCTTATATGATTTTTCTGGTGGCTCCAATAAAGCTTTCGGAACCGAGCCAATGGTTGACCTTGGAGGCGGGAAGTGGGGATTGTACGCTGGCGATGGAGATAGAAATGGAATAATAAATGTTTTGGATTATGGTGAAGTTGTCAACTTTCTTTTTGATACAGGATATAAATATGGTGATTTGGACTTAAACGGGATAATAAATGTTTTGGATTACAGTAAAACGAATAGTAACTTGTTTAAATCAACAGAGGTGCCTAATTAATATTTCTCGCAGGAATTTTCCAAGTGCACATTAAAGTTAAAGTCGAAAATTCTCTCCTGTGTTATTGATTTCTATTTAGCCTCTTGAGTTACAGTGTTCTGTTTTAAAATGGGTAATTTTTCATAAGAAGGATTTTGCTTTTCTAAATAAAGAATTTTATTCTTGCCCTGAACAGAGAAGACTTCATTCTTTCTTCATTCCTTCCTTAATTAAAGTTTTTCAATAACAGATTGACAACCTGAATTTAGCTTATTATAAAACAAAAATAATTTAGTGAATGTATATATTTGAGACATTATAAATAGTAGAATAAAAATATTGAGATATTGTAAAAACTCTTGGAATGTACCAGAACAAATTTATATATTGCAAAGGCTAATAGCTTAAAACTAAAGATTATTCATTCCTTTAAAGGGAGAAAATTATAGATAAAATTTAATTTATAGTAATTGCAGAGAGGGACAAATATCTCTGCCAAAAGGTCTACGGAGTCACACAATGTTATCGAAACTAAAGATCCTTTTTGGCATAGCTATCATATTTTGCATTTCGAGAAGTTCAACGTTTGGCGAGCAACGTTATTCATTAACTCTTCAGAATGGAATTCAGGTAGATAGTTATACTTACGAGTTTGATGTTTACATAAATAGTAACGATGGGGAATTTGAATTAACATCATATCAGACATCACTAACTTTTAATGGTACTTCGATTAATAATGGTCAAATAAGTTTTCATTATATTGAAGGAACATCGCAACTAAATAATATTCCTTTATTGGGAATAGGAGTGAATAAAAACACTGATCATCTTGTTCTCACGTTTGCTTCTTTTCCTGGTAGTGATATAATAACCGAAAGGGAGAAGAAAGTAGGCAGGTTTGCTGTAAAGAACACAGTATCTTTTCAGGGACGAAATCTAAATATATCCTGGAATTTTGAAGGCAGGCTTACAACTATTATTACTGGGGCTGATTATTTAGATATTACAAATGCGGAATACTTTTATTCATATATTAGTAATACTACTGATAATCAGGATATCGAACAGACTCTTAATTTTTCACTCGAACAAAATTATCCTAATCCTTTTAACCCCTATACTAAAATAAAATTCAGCATTCCACAAAACTCATACATAGAGTTAAGGATTTATAATTCGCTCGGTGAGGAAGTAGCTAATTTATTTAATGAATACTGTTATTCAGGTACATATGAAATTGAATTTGGTAACAACAGCCTGCCGAGCGGACTATATGTTTATTGTCTTCTTTCCGGCAAGAAACTGATTGATAGCAGAAAAATGCTTCTTTTGAAATAATCTTCATCTTACTTTTATTAGACTAAGCACCATCCTAAATTAGCTATCACGATTAAGTAAATATTACTCGTAAAACTCTACTCTTCTCAAATTGATATTTGGGCAATTTTGAGTAAAATAAATATATGTATATGGCATAATAGTTAATACGTTAAGAGCGAGTAGAAGTTATAAGTAAAGAAGTTTTCCTGAATAAAATTGTGGAGATTACGATGTTAAAGGTTAAGACACTACTATATAAAATTGTCACATCTGGAAATCCATTTCTTTCGAAAAAGCTTGTCTTTGCCACAATACTAATTAGTTTATTTTTTCCCGTAAGTCTTCAAGCCGATGCTCAGTATAATATAAGTATTGATAATTCTAAGTTAATAAGTGATAATATTTATGAGTTTGATGTTGTTATAAAGAGTAATTATGAAGCAATCACTTTAACTTCATATCAGGCTTCGCTCGGCTTTAATCAGGAAGCTATTAATGGTGGGGAAGTTTCCTTCTCTTATATCGAAGGTACTTCTGAATTATCAAATATTCCTTCAATAGGCATAGGGATAAACTTAACTGACGGTATTCCTAA
>MGZZ01000172.1:43562-44285 GCA_001802795.1 Ignavibacteria bacterium GWC2_36_12
ATTTCCGTTTACAGAATACAAATTCTTTTAGTGGAACACCAAATGTCAGGCTGAATTTTGACGGAAAAATAGCAACAATATTTACGGGGAGTAATTTTGTTGATATTACTAATCTATCTAACCACTCTACTACAGGAACTGAGGGCGAAGAAAAACAAGAAAATATTCCAGAAGAATATGTATTATCTCAGAATTGCCCCAATCCATTCAATCCGAGTACAAGTATAGAGTTTGAGATAAAAGAAGATGGAAAGATAAAATTAGCAGTGTTTAATCTGTTAGGAGAAGAAGTAGCAGAGTTGGTTAATGGGGAAATAAATGCGGGAGTACATAAGGTAGACTTTAATGGAGTTAACTTAGCAAGTGGAGTATATGTATACAGATTAGATGTAGGAAACGAATTTACAGAAACCAAAAAGATGGTAATGATGAAATAAGGGGAAGCATAGAAGGGGAAGCGAAATGATGAATAGGTTTTGAGACGATGTTTAAGGATAAGGATAAGATGAATATGTACGAATATCCTACCAAAACATCCTCAAAAAGGATAACAAGATGGAGAGAACGATAGAATAAATCTCTCCTGAAAATATGAGTAGGAGAAGAAAATGATACGATGTGTTTACGTTTTTTTGTTGACAACGATGTTTTATGTTAGTTCAAGTGCTCAGACTGATTATCAAATGAGCCTGGATAATGGAGAATTAATAAACTCCAATACTT
>MGZZ01000173.1:0-7012 GCA_001802795.1 Ignavibacteria bacterium GWC2_36_12
ATTAAATTTTCAAGTTCCCTTATGTTGCCGGGCCAGGAATAATTAATTAATAGTTTCATCCCTTCATTAGTTATTTCTTTTCTTTCTATGCGGTTCTTCAGGGAAATCTTCAGTAAAAAATAATTAACCAAAAGAGGAATGTCGTCTTTCCGTGCACGAAGTGATGGAAGTACAATCGGTATAACGCTAATCCTGTAAAAAAGATCCTCTCTGAATTTCCCTTCAACAATTAATTTTTGAAGCTCTTTATTACTTGCAGCAATTATTCGAACATCAGTTTTTAAAGTAATTTCACCACCGACTCTTTCGAACTCGCCTTCCTGCAAAACCCGTAAAAGCTTAACCTGCATGGCAGGAGAAATATCTCCCACTTCATCTAAAAACAAAGTGCCTTTGTCGGCTAATTCAAAACGACCTTTCTTTTGTTTTACAGCCCCGGTAAAGGAACCTTTTTCATGTCCAAACAATTCACTCTCTAATAGATTATCATTAAGCACACCGCAATTAACTCTAATAAAAGGATGATCTGCACGTTTGCTCTTGCGATGGATTGCTCTTGCAATCAACTCTTTTCCTGTACCGCTTTCTCCCTGCACTAAAATCGTGCTCTCTTTATCTGCAACCTGTTCAACAAAAGAAAAAACTTTTTTTATTGCTTCGGAATTGCCGATAATTTCATCATATCCGGTAAACAATTCCTCGTTCAAAAGTTTATTCTGTTCGACTAAATTTTCCATTTTCCTGTTATTAAGAATCTTCTCTAAGATTTTTTTAACACGAAAGCGGAGTTCCTCGGGGGAAAAAGGTTTAGTAAGAAAATCTGCGGCACCAAGATGCATTGCTTTAACAGCGTCTTCCACGGTTCCGTAAGCCGAAATCATCAACACTTCGGTAGCCGGATTAATTTCTTTAATCTGCCTCAACACTTCTATTCCGTCCAGGGGTTCCATTTTAAGATCGATTATCGCTAATGAAGCATGAGAAGATTGAAACTTCTTAATGGCTTCCGGTCCGTTATCAAATGCATTTACAACATAGCCTTCTTTTTTAAGGCTGTCCGAAATTCCCAGCCGCATTGTATCATTATCTTCTACTACGATTATTTCTTCAAACTTCATTTGTAATTTCTTTTTTAATAATAAAAGTAGAACCTTTATCGGGATTATTTAATCCAAGAAGATCGGCATTATTTTCCTTGCATAGTTTTTTACAAATCGCTAATCCCAAACCCGTACCATTTTTCTTGGTTGTAAAAAAAGGATCGAAAATTTTGTTTATATCCTCCTGCTTTATACCCGCTCCGTTATCTTTTACAGATATTAACCAATGCCTGTAATTTTTTTCTGAAGCTAAAGATATATTTCCGTTTTCAGAAACCGAATCTAAACTGTTTGCAACAAGATTAATCAAAATATTTTTCAGATGTGCAGAATCAAACCATATACTTTTCTGCTTAATATCAATGTTCAGTAAAATATTTTTTCTCTTTATCTCTTTTTTAAAAATACTTTCAATTTCAGGAAATAGCTTTTCTGTATCAACCCAACCTGGACTTGATGGAACCGGACGGCTGTAATTTAAATATGAAGTGATCAGCATCTTTAGTCCCTGGACTTCTTTAAGTATATTATCAAGATATTCATCGCTTTTTTCACCCTTAGCCTGATTCTCTTTCACCAAATTCGTAAGCAGCTCAATACCTCCTAAGGGATTGCGGATTTCATGTGCAATTTGTGCGAGAAGATTCTCCCGCTCTTTTTGATTTTCTCCAAGATCGTTTTTCATTTTATTCATTGCATCGGATAATAGCTTTATCTCTCCATGCATGCCTTCAGGAATTTCAGCCATGAAGTTACCTTTACCGATTTCGGCACTGTAATTTACCAACTTGTTTAAAGGTTTGGTTATTGAATTCGCCATCAAAAAACCGGCGATAATAGTAATTGCAACCCCTGCAAGACCAATAAACCAGAATAATGTTGAAAGCTGTTCAAGCGTTTCAAAACGTGCGGCACTTTCTCTAACCGCAAGCCAGTTGTTATTATTCAGCTTGAAGAATCCCCATAAATACCAGTTGCCGTCATTTCCTTTAAAAGGAAGAGAGGCATTGCCTGAACTAATTTTAAGATCAAATATTTCTTTTTCATTTAACAGAAGACCCGGTTCAGTTTCTCCATAAATAAAATTCCTGCTGGAGTGAACAATTACATTAAGATCATTATTAAAAATAAATATCTCCGAGTGAAGTTTTAAATCAAGATTTCTTTTTAGCAAATCCTGAAAATAAATTTCAGACGTTCCTGTTGGCGTACCGAGTTCAAGTAAATCCAAATGTATGGGATCAACCTGCTTTGCTATCATTTGTGCAACAATATTCACTTGTTCCTGAAGCTGGATAAGATAAAGATCCTTAATGAAAATATACCCGATGCGAGAAAGGATAATTACCAATATTATAGTAATTAAACTGAATATAAAAATAATGCGGGATTTGTAGTAAGAGCGCCTTATGTTTTTTATCAAACTCATAATAAGAGTTATTTAGCCGGTAATAATTTAGTAAATAATAGTTACTCAAATTCGGAGTTTCTCAATACTTTTTATTTTTACTCCTTCCATCTGAAGGCTCAGCCAGACAGAAATAAAAATTATTTTATTAAAATTCATATTTCCTCCGTAATTCTAAAAACATTTGAATAAAGATATTTATCCTGCAGCATCTTATTATTCCCTTTTTCCATCAAATTAAAATAAAGGCGATATTCGCCTAAAGGATTTTCAGTCTGAATACCAGATGTTTGAATATTAATTTCAGCAGTAAAAGATTCACCGCTTCCCACGTTTATTGGCTCTACGTATAACGCATTGCAAGTTGGTGTATAAACCTGTTCCCAGTTATTATCGATTTTCTTTTCGAGAATAAAGAAGGGGACGAAGCAGCCTGTATTTACTATCCTAATATCTCTTAAAAGATTATTTTTAAAACTTACTTTGATTTTTATTATGTCCGCAAATTTGTAGGAAGAGTTATCTGTTATTATATCCACATCTCTTTCAGATTCAAACGGATCTGTAATGCAATCGTTGACGAAAACAGGAAAAAGAATTACAGCCATCAGGTTTTTGTTCATATTATCCTCCATCCTTTAATCAACTAACTTTTTACTTTAAATTATAAACAAAAGAAATCTGCTGAGTGATGAGGGGAATATCCTCTACAACCAGCGAACCATAAGGTGCAATTAAAAAATCACTTACCCTTACTTCTGCTAAAGCATCAAATAATACATTTCCTCTTCCTTCAGTACCAACAATACCGTTGCCGAGAATTACCTGCAAAGAATAAAGGATTTGAAAACTGGAGATACTTGCCGTAAGTCCACCGCATAATGTAGTTTCAAGCCAATTTTCATTGACTGTCCTGTTAGTGTTCAGAACATTATCGTTTTGTTTAAGATTATACTTATTGAAATGTAACTGTATACCGAGTCTGTAATCTAACCAGCTAACATCTGTATGTGTGTAAATGCCTGCCCTGATAATGTGATTGTAGAAGTCGAAGAAATTTTCTACTGTCTTAAATGTCGGTGGAAGGGCAAAATCCATACCTGCTTCAGCCCAGGTATAGCTCGTCATCGGTTCATAAATATATTCAAACCCTAATAATGTTCTTTTGCCTGAAGTTACTATACCCACGCCAATGTTATACGCTGTAGAAATCCCCGGATCGCGCGGTATATTTGCGAGAGCATAATTTGGAATTTTTGGATGCTCTTTCCAGTTTACAGTAAATATCCCCCCGATCTTCAATTCTTCATTAATAGAGTAATTATATTTTGTATGTATAACCCAGCTTTTACTTTCATCTTTATTCAATTCGATTCGATATCCACTAATCCAATTGTCTTCGTACCGCCAGTAAGGTAAACCATACGTAACTTCGTGAGACGATTTAAATGTAGTTCTGGCAATAACGAACTCCATCTGATCTTGTTTAGAAAGTTCTCCAACAAGACCGATCTTATAATTAAGTGATCTTCCATCCTGTTTTATATCATAACTCCCGGGATACAGTAAATTAACACCATCCATAGCGTCAAATTCACTCCAGGATACACTCCCGCCAACAGAAAGTTTCAACTCCGGAAAATATGTTCCGATTAATCCAAAAAGATAGACATTATTACCAATATCACTTTTGGTGTTACTACTGCCCAACCAGTTACGAGGAATAGATCGTTCCGAGGAATACGATTGGTAGCTTATTATTCCCCCAATAAAGAAATCGTTCTTTTTCAGGAAAAGCCCGAACGGCATGGAATTAATTGCCGTACCTAAATATTTAGCTGATCCTGAACTTGTAGAAACTGCCCGACCATCTTCATTACTCCAGGTATTACGTGTAGGTGAAAAAAATAATTTCAGTCCCCTGAGTTTGTATGTTTTAGCGGGATTTACCAACGGATCAGACAGAGAATCATCAAAAGCAATTGATAAATTCCCCATACCTCTTGATAAAGACGGATAAAAATCGGCTTGGTTACCTGCTGCAAGCGGGACAGTACGTAAATGAATTTCCTGGGGATAAATTAATTTCATGAATATGAAAAGAAGAACTAAGATTTTTCTCATTGCAACTCCCTATTTTCCCTTAATATCCAAACCGCATACCGCCATTTATGACAAATGAAATGTTCATTTTATTAGTATCAATTAGGATTCTTATTTGTAATGAGAAAGAATCGTTATAGGATTTTTGAAAGGCTATAGAATTTCTGATAAGTCTTATGTCATGCTGATCTTGCCTGCCTACCGGTAGGCAGGTTTCAGCATCTTCCTATAAATGATGATGAGATTCTGAAATAAATTCAGAACGACATAGCATTGTCACACTGAGTTTGTCGAAGCCTGCCTGTCGGCAGACAGATGCGACATTTTACTTCAAAACCGTTTCACTCCATATTTCTTTTATCTTCCCAATCAACTTATTCAGCCCGCCTGCAGGCGAGGCAAGCTCAACATCAAAGCGCTCGCCCGTTTTCCTGATCTTCACCTCAACCTGATTAGTTTTTAATTTCTTATCGCCAACAATAATCTGTAAAGGCATACCGAGAAGATCGGCATCGTTAAACTTTACTCCGGCTTGTGCATCCAATCTATCATCGAATAGAACTTCATAACTATTATTGATAAGATTATTATAAATTTCTTCGCAGGCTTTCGCAACCCCTTCATTCTTCAGATTCAATCCAAGCAGATGAATATGAAAAGGAGCGAGAGTAGCATCCCATATAATTCCTTTTTCATCATGATGCTGTTCTATAAAGCATGCCATAACTCTTTCTGCGCCGATGCCGTAGCTTCCCATAATTATCGGATGCCCTTCACCTTTTTCATCCAGGAACATTGCACCCATTGATTCCGAATATTTTGTACCAAGCTTAAAAATATGTCCAAGTTCTATCGCTGTAAAAACTTTTAATGGAGAGCCACATCTTGGACAAGGTTCACCGGATTGAACTTGTCTCAAATCTCCATACTCAATACCTGCCTTGCCGGCAGGCAGGCTCTGTACTTCCCTGAGGTCAATTCCACCATAGTGGTAATCGGTCTTATTGGCTCCGCTGTAAAGATTATTCGCATCTTTTAATCTTAAATCTGCAATAATTCTTCCTTTGTATCCAACAGGACCAATCGAGCCTGCTTCGGCGCCTGTTAATTCAACAAGCTCTTCAGGATGAGCAGGTCTTACAGCACTACCTAAATATTTCTCAAGCTTCGATTCATTCACTTCCTCATTGCCGAGCATTAAAATTAAAACAGGCTTTCCATTATGAATATAAACTCTCGACTTTGCACATTGCGTTTCTTTTATCTTAAGAAATTCACAAAGCTCATCAATCGATCTGATGTTAGGAGTATGTATTTCCTCTAGCTTCTCACTTCTTTCCTCTCGCCCTTTCGCTTCAACCTTTGATTCCGCAACTTCAAGATTCGCAGCATAGCCGCACTTCTCGCAGTGAGCAACAGTGTCTTCGCCTGCATCCGATTGAACCATAAACTCCTCAGAGCCGCTTCCGCCCATTGCACCGCTCGACGCACCGACTACAAAATATTTTAGTCCGCACCTGTCAAAAATTTTCCTGTACGCCTGGTCGTGAAGCTGATAAGATTTATCAAGCCCTTCCAGTGAAATATCAAATGAGTAAGCATCCTTCATAAGGAACTGCCTGCCTCTAATAACGCCGCTTCTCGGTCTCGGTTCATTCCTGAACTTGGTTTGTATCTGGTACCAGATTTGTGGAAAGTCTTTGTAAGATTTTAAAACATTCCTTGCGTGGAAAGTCATTATCTCTTCGTGAGTAGGTGCAAGCACATAATCTCTATTTTTAATATGAAAAAGAATATCGCCGAATGCCTCGACACGCCCGGTTTCCTCCCAGATTTCTTTCGGGTTAAGTGCAGGCAGATGAAACTCCTGTCCGCCGATTGCATTCATCTCTTCTCTTATTATCTCGCTTACTTTTCTAATTACGCGGTAACCGATTGGAAGAAAAGAATAAATTCCTGCCGAGAGCATACGAATCATTCCTGAACGCAGCATCAGGATATGACTAGTAACCACAGCATCGCTTGGAGTTTCTTTAAGAGTTGGAATAAAAGATTTAGAAAATCGCATAGCTTTCTGAATATATTTTTATCTCGCCTATGGCGGAAAATAATGTAAAATGAGTTGTTAAAATAAAGATTTAGGCAGGGTTATCAAAACTTAAGTAATAAAAGAAGGACTGCACAAGTTCTAAATAATATGTAAATTCATTTACAACTTCTTTGGTTACATGAAAACTTATCATAAAATAATAAACGGAGATAGCAGGCAGATGAGCGAGCTGACTGATAGTTCAGTTCATCTGATTATCACATCCCCGCCTTACTGGCAGCTAAAAGATTACGGGGCTAAAAATCAAATCGGTTTTGATGATAGCTACGAACAATATATTAATAATTTGAA
>MGZZ01000173.1:7026-20917 GCA_001802795.1 Ignavibacteria bacterium GWC2_36_12
CAATTTGCCCGTTCCGTTTATTATGGTCGTTATAAAGTAATTCCGATTAGAGAAGAAATAATTAAGTTTTGTGAGAACGTCGGTTTTGATTATATGGGTGCTGTTATCTGGCAGAAAGTTACAACATCAAATACAACCGGCGGCGGTGTTCAAATGGGTTCGTATCCATATCCAAGAAATGGAATTCTCAAATTGGATTATGAATTTATTTTAATTCTCAAAAAGCTTGGTGATGCACCCAAACCAACAAAAGAACAAAAAGAACTTTCTAAAATGACAGCGGAAGAATGGAATACATTTTTCACTGGGCACTGGAATTTTGCCGGAGTAAAACAAGATAACCACTTAGCAATGTTTCCGGAGGAATTGCCAAGACGTTTAATTAAAATGTTTTCTTTTGTTGGCGATACAATTCTTGATCCGTTTACCGGAAGCGGAACTACCAATCTTGCAGCAAGAAATTTAAATCGCAACTCTATAGGCTATGAGATTAATCCTGAGTTTATTCCGGTAATAAGAGAAAAACTAAATGCTAATCAAACAGATATTCATGGAACCTCTTTTGCATTTGATGAGCAAAAATTTACTTCTGTAGATTTTGAAAAAGAAGTTAAGTTATTGCCATATATCTTTAGTGATCCTCACAAACTTGATAAGAAAGTTGACCCGAAGAAACTGCAGTTCGGATCTAAGATAGATAAAAATGGTAGTATAAAAAGAATGGATCTATACAAGGTAAAAAGGATAATTAGTATAAACAGATTAATTCTAGAGAATGATTTAGAAATCAAGTTACTGGGTATTATTCCTTATCCTGAAAGATATAAGTTTTTAGGAGAATATGTAAATCATGAAGGTTGTAAATTTCTGCAAGAAAAATTTAATGGTAATAAAATCTTCTTAAAGTTTGATGAACTTAAATATGATGAAGAAGAAAATTTGTTGTGTTATCTCTATTTAGAAAATAAAACATTTATTAATGCGCATATCTTAAAAAATGGTTTTGCTATGGTTGACGATAAAACCAATTACCGCTTAAAATCAAAATTTAAAAAATTATATCAGAACAGGTCAGATGTTATTCAAAAAGAATTGAAGAACTACCGATTTGTCTAACAACCTACTCATTATTTTTCTGATAGAACTAAATGGAAAAAACTGAAGAAGAAGAACAACCTATTTATAAATACGCAAAACCTTTCGGTAAAAAAGAAAAAGTATTAAACTATACCAGTAATACTTATCATCTTACACGGCCTAAAAAGGTCGGCGCTGTAATGGAACTTATCAGAGAATGCCAGCCAAAAACATTTGAAGAATGGCAACAATTTTATTATGAAAAAGCATATACTAAAACGAAAATTCCAATAAAAGTAACTAAAGAAATACTGAACGAATTAGGTGAACGACTTTATGCGAAAATAACCGAAACTGTTATTCCTGAATGGACTGAGGCATTCAAGCAGATTACCAAACAAGATTGTATTGACTATATTTATGAGCTAACAATTCCACGAACTTATGACGGCTTTTTAACTGAAAAATCCATTGTTAATGACTATCTGGTAAAAATATTTCCGATAGTTAAATTTGAAGAATCTGATTCTGATTTAGATCATTCCGGTGATGTTGATTATATTGGTTGGGTTGGTAAAAAGGCATTTGGAATTCAAATAAAACCAATCACAGCAAATGCAAATTTCGGTAATTATAAATTGACTGAAAGGATGCAAGCAAACTTTGAAGAATTTGAAGATAAATATGGTGGTAGAGTGTTTGTAGTTTTTTCAAGTAAAGTAAGGAACAAAAAAGAAATTCGAAATAAAGAAGTGCTTGACGAAATTGCTGCGGAAATTAAACGGCTTGAAGGATTGAGCAAATAAGGGGCCATCTAACTTGAAGCAATCTCTCTCCCCACAAAAAATCCCCGGACTATCTGCTTTAGGCAACGTTGTTCCTGAAGAATATAGTATCAAAACACTTTTTTTGTAACCTTTTTTCAGAATAGCAGTCATAACATTTAGCGGAGAATCAATTATGAACCTATTTTTCAGGAATAAATATTTTATCCGCTTTTAACTTCAAATCATTTATTCAACAAAAAAACAATTAGATATGAAAATAAAATTTTGCATCAATATCCTCCTCACACTTCTATTTTCTCTTTCTCCATGTTTTAATTATTCTTTTGCTCAAACTGGGACGGATAGCCTGGAAAAATTAATTCTGCTGAAAGACAGCCTCTTCTGGATTGCTTATAATAATTGCGATGTCGGGGCAATGAAACAATTCTTTACAGACGACGTTGAATTTTATCACGACAGGGGAGGCCTTACAAAGGGATTACAGGATTTAACAGCAGGTATTGAAAAAAATCTTTGCGGCAATGATAATTTCAAACTGAGGCGTGAAGCTGTCGAGGGAACCGTTGAAGTATTTCCGTTAACTGGTTCAGGGGTTATTTACGGTGCTATTATTTCCGGTGAACATGTTTTTTATGTAATTGAGCGTGGCAAAGAAGAACGGTTAGACGGTTTAGCTAAGTTTGCCCAGATATGGATACTAAAAGATGGCACCTGGAAAATGTCCAGAGTTTTAAGCTATGATCATGGTCCTGCCAATAGGAAATAATTTTAAAACCTTCCTGTCATCTACAAAGAAATTGTACTTCAGAACTCCCAAAGTTGGAGCTAAAAGCATGGGCTCTATTTTTCTACTAATAATTTTTTAAGTTATAAATGGTCTTTTAAAATAAAAAAAAGTAATTCATAAAAACTATTATTATCAGTATGGATGATAAATCATTATCTCCAAAAAAATCCCCAACCTCTCCGCTTTAGGCAATGTTTGTTCCTGAGGGATGCTTTCCTTAAACGATTGACAAATAACAAATATTTTTTATAATTTCACATCATCCATTACCAATAAGAAAGGATCGCTATGAAAACATCTCTGTTTCTCTCAGCTGTATTCATTCTTGCTTTGTTCACTTTTACGACTGGTACTTTAGCACAGGATTGGAAAAACACCAATCCGGGGATGAACAATGTAATTGTTGATACAACCCTTCTGCGTGCAATTGTAGTTACAATTGAGCCCGGGCAAAAGAGCGATGCACACACACATCCTGCCAACTTTTTTTATGCTCTCACCGACGGCAAACTCCTTGTTCACTACACGGATGGTGGTGAAGAGACTTATGATCTCAAAGCCGGCGACGCCGGTTACGGTGATCCGGAGCGCCCGCACGTTACCGAAAATGTAGGGGAACAAACGGTTAAATTTCTTCTGGTAGAACTTAAGGAACATCCTTACATGAAATAAGGAGAAGAATTCAGAAGCGCCGGTGTGAAATTAAATAACGCCGGCGCTCTAAAATAATTTCAAGATCGAGTGTTCTTGCCTTTAAAAAGATTATCCCCAATATTGCAACCAACCATTATTTAACAATACCAGATAAAATGAACAGACTTGTTGATATATCTAAACCGGAAGATATTTTTGAACAATACCGGCAAACCCCAATCGGGCTGCTGTTAGAATACCACAATCTAAAGAAACCGTATGACACATATATTCAGGCTAAACTTTTAGTCGGAATGTGTATGGACAACAGAAAACATCTTCATATTCCCGATAACTTTGCATTTATCATTCGTTCGGGCGGCGCAAATTTGAGGTACAGCGAATTCAAAATATCTTATGCAATTGCGATCGGGGGAATTCAATACATTACACTAATCGGGCACAACAACTGCGGAATGGTAAATCTTAATTCACGAAAAGATCTTTTCATAAACGGACTGACGGAAAAAGCCGGGTGGAGTAAGAAAGAAGCAGAGGAACATTTTAATTATTATGCGCCAATGTTTGAAATAGGTAATGAGGCTGACTTTGTTTTCAGCGAAGCAAAAAGATTGAGATTACGTTACCCTAAGATAATGGTTGCACCAATGCTGTATAAAGTTGAAGATAACTTGCTTTATTTGATAAAAGAGAATTAAACCCAAAAAGTCTATTTAATAATCACTTCGTAAAAAAGTATCAAACTTTCCTTCTTTTGTATAAGCAAAGCCACGCTTACAAATTTATATTTCAATAAATCTCTTTTGTTAAGATTCAAAAAAGGTAAGATGATGAGCTTACAGTTTGCAAAAAACCTCGTCCGGTTTGCAGCTTTATATAATGCAAGTGCTCTTATAATTTTTCTTACACCCGGAGGTTTACAATTTTTTGGAATCAACGAACCATATTCACCATTCTGGACATGGCTTCCTTCACTCCTTGCTTTATTTGCCAGCATTGTGCTATTTTTTTCTTCAAAGGATTTGCATAGGTACGGAGTATTTCCATACTGGAATGGAATTATTAGAATGCTTTTTGCAGTAGTAGCTTTTCTTCTCGATTTCAAGTCGGGTGTTGGTTTGTTCATTGGTGTTATTGCTGTGGGAGATCTTATACTTGGATTTCTTTGTGTTATCAGTATTCCCAAAGCCTTAAATCAAAATCACAGAAGAATTTTATTAAATAAATTAACTGATTATTCGGGAGGAAATTATCAAAATGAAGAAGCTCGTTAATTTAAAATTCTTATTTACATTAGTAGCAATTGTTGAGTTTACATACGCGCTGCTTTCATTAACTCCACCAAGTTTAGTAGAACCTTTAACAGGTTGGGTTCTAAATGCCGATGGACACTGGCTCGCAAAAATACTTGGTATGGGACTCTTTGCTCAAGCATATATAGCCTGGATTTTCAGAAAGACTCCTCACCGAGGTGTTGCAAAAGCCCTGGCTTTTTACCAGATTGCAAGTGCAACAGTGGATTGGGTAATGTGGCTGATATTAAAAAATGAAGGAATATTTTCAACAAGCTTAAGCCAGGCTTTGATTCCTGTTGCCATTATTTCACATTATGCTATAGGGTTTCTTTTGGTTGCAGCAATAGTCAGGTCAAATCATTAACTGAATAATTAATTCTGAAGATCAGTACTGTTTTTAAACCGCAGAATTTATGAATGATACAATAGCACGAATTATTTTATATGTACTTGTTGTAGTTCATCTTTTCCTAGGACTGTGGGCAATTGCTGGTTGGATTGAGTGGTTTGTACCTGATGTCTTCTGGTCAAGAATCAGCAATCCTTTATTTGACAAAACTATGCTCTTCATACACTGGTCGGCAATTCTTGTAGCATCACTTTTATTTCTGATTAGTTTTATTTTACGCTCAAAATATGTTCCTGTTTTGATGACGATTATTTATTCTATAATGGCTTTGCTCTGCGCTGTTCAAACATTCTTTTATCTGGAGAGTGAATCCAGATACTTAGCAATGGTACTTGAATATGCCGCATATGGTTTAATTCTCTTTTTATTATGGCGAATAACTTTTTTCAGAAATTACTTTTCATATTAGCTAAAAAGAATTATGATTCATTTTAAAACCTTAACTGAATTCCATCGTGCTTGCGGAATACCTCCACCCGAACACCCTATGCTAAGCATCTTTTCTTTTGAAAATCCGCAGGCGATTGTCCCCGAAAATTTAAAAGAATTTACAGGAAACTTTTACCAGATAGCATTAAAAAAAATAAAAGCCGGTATAATGCTATACGGAAGGACCAAATATGACCACAGCAACGGAACTATGTCATTTATCAAACCAGGTCAGTTGGTTGAATTAAAAAATATTGCATTTGAAGAAAGAGGTTTTTTAATATCATTTCATACAGATTTTATAAAAGGATATGATCTGCATAAAGAAATTAAAAAGTACGGATTTTTTGAATACGAGGTGAATGAAGCTCTGCATCTTTCTCCTGCTGAAGAACATATAATGCATGAAGTATATAAAAAGATTGAAACCGAATATTATAATAACCAGGATGAGTTCAGCAAAGAAACACTGTCAATCCGTGCAAAATTTATTGATGAACATACTGCTGAAGTTATTGAATATCATGTACATTCGGTTTTATTCCGGGATGGAACCTCTTATGCAGGATTAGCAATGATATTTATTTTTTGGACAGCTTCTTTTTATACAAATAGAAATAAGAATGTTTCGTATGCTCAAAGGTTTTATAAGCGCCAGTTTATTAACCGGGCTGAAGGCTCAGGCAAATTATTAACCAAATTTAATGAAGTCTTAAGCAGCTATTTTGAATCGGGAAAATTAGAAACTGACGGACTGCCAACAGTAAAACTAATCGCCGGAGAATTAAACTTATCGCCAAGGTATTTAAGTGATTTGTTAAAAACTAAAACTGGTAAATCAGCAGTAGAGCATATTCACATATATCTTATAGATGAAGCAAAGAACTTATTGTTAAGCTCGGAAGACAGTATTTCGCAAACTGCATACAAACTCGGTTTTGAATATTTACCTTATTTTTCAAGACTATTTAAAAAGAAAGTGGGTATGAGCCCCAAAGAATTCAGGTTAAAACATTTATTTAACTGAGTTAAACTTGTGAGATTATATAAACAGCATCATTATGTCTTACCAAATCTTCGCAAGGAAAAGTTATTTTATCTCCTTTAATTGCTTTATCAACAAATGCTTCTTCAAGTAATATTTTTTCTAACTTAAGATTTACAACTCCCGATGTCGGACCGGTGATCATTATCTCATCATCAGTTTTAAGGTTACCTGTTTCTAATTTTATATAAGCTATTTTATTTCGTTTATAATAATTCAGGACTTTACCGATATACTCTTTCCTTTTAGTCGCTTTGCTTCCATATATATCAGCATAATCTTCAGATGAAGGTTTACCGAAATAAAATCCTGAGGAGAAACCACGGTTATAAACTTCTTCAAGCTCCTTTAATAAATTTTTCTTTGCTTCATCTGTTAATTTCTTCTCATAATAAAGATCGATTGCTTTCCTGTAAACCGATGTTACTTTCGCTGCATATTCGGGGCTTCTTTTTCTTCCTTCTATTTTGAAAGAATTAATTCCTGCTTCAATCAGCTTATCAATAAATTCAATTGTGCAAAGATCTTTTGCAGATAAAACATAATCGTCTCCAATCAGCATAGATTTTTTAATTATGGGATCATAAATTTCTTTATCAAGGCCCAGCTCTGCCGAGACTGAATATTCCCTTCTGCAAGGCTGAATACATTCCCCCCGGTTTGCACTTTTGCCAAAAAGATGATGGCTCATAAAACATCTTCCGCTAACTGCAACACACATAGCACCATGTACAAAAGCTTCCATCTCAAGATCGGTATTTTTCCTGATCTTCTTTATCTCTTCAAGAGAACATTCACGTGCAAGAACAATTCTTTCAGCCCCGATTGATTTATAAAAGCCAGCGCTTGCGGAATTTGAGACAGACGCTTGTGTGGAAATACAAAAAGGAATTTTATGTTCCTTACATTTCATCGCAACCGCTAAATCCCAGCAGATAATCCTATTAACTCCGGAGTTTTTAGCAGCTGAAATTATCTCATTGACTTCATCAAGTTCTTCTTCAAAAACTATAGTGTTTAATGTGAGATAAGTTCTAACACTATTTTTTTTACAAAAGGAAACGATTTCAGGCAGTTCATCAATTTTAAAATTAGCTGCCTTTGCCCGCATATTCAATTTTTCCACACCAAAGTAAACAGCGTTAGCACCGGCTTTAACTACAGCAGTAAGCATTGTCCAATCGCCAGCAGGGGACATTAGCTCAAGTTTGGATTTAATTATACTTTTCATAAAGCATTTATAGAACACTGATAACACAGATTTATACGGATTTATTCTGCGTTAATCCGTTGAATCTGTGTCATCCGCGTTCTATTCTTTAACTCCTTTCTTCCCAGACCTTACTAATCTCAACAATAGCTTTAACAGCCATTTCCATATCTTGTTTAGCAACCCATTCAAGCTGCGAGTGAAAGCTATGTTCGCCTGCAAAAATGTTTGGGGTTGGCAGCCCCATAAAACTTAATCTGGAGCCATCTGTTCCGCCTCTGATCGGGTGCATAATCGGTTTTATTCCAAGCCTGTTCATTGCTTCAACAGCATACTCTGTTATTTTGGGATGATTAACCAAGACTTCTTTCATATTTCTATATTGTTCAATCACTTCAAATTCAAGCTTAGCTCCCGGATATTTTGCAACTGTCTTCTCTGCTAACTCTTTTAGGAAATTTTCATACTCCTTTAACTTAGGCGTTTCAAAATCTCTAATAATAAACTTTAATGTGGTTAGCTCTTCATTTCCGTTAAAAGCATTACAATGAACATATCCTTCTCTTCCCTCTGTGGTTTCGGGAGACAATTTATCTTTCGGCAAACTATCAACAAAAGCTGATGCAATTTTTATTGAATTAATCATTTGTCCTTTGGCATAACCGGGATGAATGTTTTTACCAAAAAATTTTATAACAACAGCATCCGCGCTGAAAGTTTCAAATTCAATTTCACCCCTACTTGAGCCGTCGACTGTGTAAGCGTATTTTGCCCCGAGCTTTTTTAAATCAATCTTTTCAGTTCCTCTACCTACTTCTTCATCGGGTGTAAAGCAAATTTTAATTGTGCCATGCTTAACTTCAGGATGAGTGATTAAATAATTTGCTGCATCCATAATTTCCGCAACACCTGCTTTGTTATCTGCACCAAGCAAAGTTGTTCCATCTGTAGTTATGATGTCAAAACCTTTCATATTTTTGAGATCGGGATTTTCACTTTCTTTAATTACCCATCCGCCATTTTTTAGTTTTATATCACCACCTTGATAATTCTTATTGATTACGGCTTTAACATCTTTTCCCGTTACAGCCGGAGAAGTATCAACATGTGCAATAAAGGCAATTGCGGGTACATCCTTTTTTATGTTTGACGGAAGAGAAGCTATAACGTATCCCCATTCGTCGAGATGTGCATCTTTGAGTCCGATTTCTTTCAATTCTTTTACAAGATCAGCAGATAAGATTTTTTGCTTTTCTGTGCTTGGAAAAGATTTTGAATTTTCATCTGACTGAGTATCATATTTTACATATTCAAGAAATCTTTCGACACAGGTGAATTTATAATTATCATCAAACATCTTTTACCTCTAAATTTTTTGAACAAAAAATACAACAACATAAAATTAAAATTATTTGATTCCTGTAACAACTGCTGCAATAATCGGGATAAAATAAAAAAGCCCGTCAAAAATTGACGGGCTGGTGGAAATAAATAGACTGATTATTTATCTATTTAATTATTTTTATTTCAACTCTCCTATTCATTGCCCTGCCTTCCTGGGTATCATTAGTTGCAATGGGTTGAGATTCTCCCAAAGGAACTACCTCGAGCTGGCTATTGTTAACACCCTGACTTACAAGATAATTAACTACTGCCTGGGCTCTTCTTCTTGATAGATCCATATTGTATGATTCAGAGCCTATCGCATCGGTATGACCCTCAACCTTCCATCTTTTAGCAGGAGTTCTTTTTATTGTTTCTGCTAATTCATTTAATACCGGATAAGCATTCGGCAATAGCTGGTCTTTATTGAATTCGAAATTAGTATCTCCCTGGAGAACTACTGCTACTGTATCTGCTTTGGCACATCCGGCTTCATCTACCTGGGTGCCAGAAGGAGTATTCGGGCATTCATCCTTATAATCAGGAACTCCGTCTCCATCGGAATCCTTCGGGCATCCATCTGCATCTACTGGCGCACCTGCAGGAGTATCAGGGCATTTATCATAATTATCGTATACTCCATCTCCATCAGTATCAGGACAACCTAATTCATTTACTTTTTGTCCTGCAGGAGTATTCGGACATTTATCCAATTTATCAGGAACACCATCGCTGTCGGAATCAATTGCACAACCGTTCTCATCTACTTCCAATCCACTTTTTGTTCCCGGACATTTATCTTTATAATCCGGGACCCCATCATTATCTGCATCCAAAGGACAGCCGAAATCATCGACTCTTACTCCTACCGGGGTCTCAGGGCATTGGTCTTTAGAATCAATTACACCATCCCCGTCGCTATCAACTTCGGTAAACAACGAATAGCCGATACCCACCCGCGTATGCAAAATGTAGTCGTTGTTTCCGCTTGGTGAAAGAGCATCTAAATTATCATTCGGGCTAAATTGGATCCCGGCGTTAAAATTTAGGCTAATCGCTTCCGAGAGAAGAACCCTGGCGCCAAGTTCTCCATGATAATTAACTTCCTTCACTTTAAAATTTCTTCCGGAATAAGGAAGGGACTTATCATTATTGTCTCTGGGGTTAAACCATAAATGTGAAGCTCCTACAAAAACATAAGGGAATACAGCGTCTTTGACAGAGAAATTGTAAGAAAAGCCTCCCCCCAGGTCAACAATATTTGTTCTGAACTCGTTAGGATTCTGATTGTTATCTTTACCTCCAACATATCCGGCTCCCATATATCCTTTAATACCAAAAATTCCCGCTGATGTTGCAGGAAAGAAATATTCGAGTACCCCTCTTCCCTCAACCTGTGGTTTCAGTTCATCGTAATCCGTAATTCCCCAGGTGAAGCCTGCCTCTGCACCAAACATCAAAGTTCCTGAAAAGGCATGATATCTGAGATTGCTTTTTTCCTGGGAGTAAATAAACGAGGAGACAAGCAGGAAGAATAGTAAGGCAGAAAATGATATCCGCTTCATTTTCACTCCTTTTGGTTATTGTAGAATTTTTATTATGTATGACTCTTGAGGTAAGATTATCAAATTATGAGCCGGGAATATGTAAAAAATGAAGTTTTTTAGTTTGATAAAACGCTCTATTTAAGCCTTTATAACAGGGATGAACTTTTTAAGAGCGAAAAAAACTATTTTAATAAAATTATTTTTCGGGCTATTAAATTTTTCTCTGTTCTTAAAATCACAAAATAAGTTCCTGAGGCTAAGTCAGCAGCATTTAAAGCAACTTCATAATAACCTGCAGCGAAAAAGTCTTTTACCAGGGTCTTTATATCTTCCCCTAAAATATTTACCAATTTAACCTGAACATCCGATGAGAAAGGTAGATTAAATCCTATAGTGGTAGAAGGATTAAAAGGATTAGGATAGTTATATAATAAAACGTGATTTTCAGGAACGAACGGATTCTCATCAACAGAAGTAGGGCTCAATGCAATATTAAGATCTTTAACATCTGTATTCTGAATACCAATCGTGAACTCAGAACTGTATCCATCGTTATATCCTATTTTTTGAGCAACAAGCCTGTAACTTCCATACGGCAGGAACGGTATTTTAAATGTTCCATCATGATCTGAGAAAGCATAATTAAAAATCGATGATTCACTGTTAATAGCCTCAGCATAAATAATAACATCAGATATTGTATCTCCTGACGAAGGGGTAATATTTATCTTCCCCGATACACTTCCTCCCCCAATTGATGAGTCCCGCGGCATATAGATATTTAAATTTGAAACATCTGAATCAATAAAAACGGAATCTGCCTGCTGCCAGAATGTTGGGTTTGCAGAAGAACTATAATAGCTAGGGACAAAATAATCTGAAAAAGATTGTACATAATAATACCCTGGGTCGATAATATTATCTATGCTGAAAGTTCCATCGCTATTTACAAATGCCGTGTAAGCATCATATACAGAGGGATCATCAGTAGTCACTGTGCGTTCTCCTCTTTTAGTAGGACTGTGGCTTCCGGGTCTTGTTACAACAATACTCTTTCTTAACGATGAACCTGCTTTCATATCAAAAACTCTCCCGGATACTTTAATTGACGTATTCTTCATAGGCGAAAGAATTATGTTTGCGGTTTTTATCGAATCTTTTAACAAAGTAACAAATTCCGCATTTAAAGGATCGAACTGCTGACCGAAGAAAGTTGTATAATACGAGGCTTTTTCTATGGCTATCTTATACGACCCTGGAGGAAGGGAAACTGAATAAAATCCATTTTCATCCGTTTGCACAGTCCGCATTAAATAATTTCCGGCATAAAAGAAATTAACATTTGCCCCCTGCACTGGCACACTGCCGTCGGTCACCTGCCCATTGATTATACCTGTCCTACTTTCATCTGAATAATAACGAATCCTGATTTTTACCTCTTCCATACCATCAACACTATTACTATAAATATACATCGTATTGAGTGTATCGGCAGAAGGAACGTAATAATAGCCTGCCATAATACAGTCCATTTGTGTTGTATCTCCGGGGTTTAAAGTTAAGGGGTAAGACAAAGGTGCATCAAACCTTACAAAATAATAATCGCGGTTATAAACTATCGAATCAACCACTAAAGTTTCTGTACCTGTGTTAATGAAATATAAATTTCCAAGCCTGTTGAAAACATTCTGAAACTCTATCTCACCGGGAGTAATTACAAGATGCGGCTGGGGAAACAGGAAATTCGTACTAAGAATAAAAAACAAAATAAGCAGTCTGAGGGATTTAAACATTGTTATAATATCAGAGAATATTTAAACTATAAGTACATAATATTTAATTAAAGTGACACATATAATTTGGGTTCCCAGGAATTAAATTACGTAAATTTCACTCAAAAAGAATTAGATTCCCTGTTTAATTCTGCGAGGCAGGGTGATTCAAAAGCCTTCAGTGGACTTTCGGGTTACATAAGGAGTATTTCCTACAGCTATTTCAGCTCGAAAGTACGGCAAGGAAAAATTATTAACAAAGATGATGCAGAAGACCTGGCGAACAATGTTTATTTATCATTTGCAGAACAATATCATAAAATAGAGAATCTCGAATTCTGGCTCAGGCGGGTATTGTTTTTAAATTTTGTAAACTGGTATAAAAAGAACAAAGCAAGAAAAACGATTGACATTGACGATGTTCATCATTTGGCTGAAAGGAATACAAACCCGGGCGATTCGGTAGATGTTAAACGGATTTTATCAATAGTAGACACTTTAAGCGAAGATAAGCAAAAAATAATAAAACTGAGATTTTATGAGGATCTGAAGTTTATTGAAATAGCAGATATATTAAATCGCTCCGAAGATGCCGTTAAAAAAATGTTTTACCGGACAATCGAGGAGCTTAGAAATAAACTATAATTGTGTCCCTTTCTTAATTATTGTTTTACTAAAGTGTTAAGACTAAAAGATGAAGTATGAATAAACAAGATAAAATATCAGACCTTCTTCAAAAAAAGAACTTATCGGATGAAGAACTGGCTTTATTAAATTCATTAATTGAAAACGATCCGGAAAGTAAGGAATTTTATGATGCATATACAAAAATAAACTCCGCCATAAAATCCCCGCATATTTCTTATAATGATTTAAGAGATTACATCCTTTATAAAAACAATATGTGCCCGGAAGATCAGGATGTTGTAAAGAGAATACCTGATATTGAATCGCACATGAAAAAATGTGAGCGCTGTGCTAATGAATTTAAAAACCTTGGCGAAGAATATTCAGAACTCGAGTTTTTTCTATCGGAGAAATTAGCCGAAGGAAAAATAGACGAAGCCGGAAAAGCAAATTCAATATATACATCCGGGGAAACCCGGAGAACTCCTCTTTATCTTTTTACATCTTTAATTGCAATGACATTTATAATTTTATCACTTCTGGTTGTATCAGACATTGTAACTCCGGATAATTATGAGCTTGCAAGGCTTGAAGACAAATCGGAATTTTATGTAACACGGGGAAGAGCGACTGATGAATTCCAGGAGAGTTTAAAAGCTTTAGAAGAAGAAGATTACGGCAAAGCAATTTCTTGTTTACAAGAAGACATTGATAAAAATCCCGGCGACCAGACAATATTTTACTCGCATTATATTCTCGGTTTATCATATCTTGAAAATGCCGAGAAAAGCTTCGCCGGTCTTTTCGAATCTTTTAACGAGAATGATGTGAGGGCGGGACTTGAAAATTTAAAACTGTGCACTGAAAA
>MGZZ01000174.1 GCA_001802795.1 Ignavibacteria bacterium GWC2_36_12
AATATCTTATAAAATTCTGGGAATTATATAACCTTCATCTGGCTGAGCTTATTAAACTGATTCCTGAAAAGAACTTTGTTAGAGAATGTAACGTGGGGAAAGAACAAAATGTAACTCTTCAATGGCTTGTTGAAGATTATGTCCGGCATCTTGAACATCATTTAAGACAACTTGTTAATTATAATTAAAGGGGATAAAATGGAAATGAAAAAATACCTGATTGACACTTTTCAATTCAACGACCTTATGAACAGGAAGCTATTGGAAAAAATAAAATTGCTGCCTGATAAGAAAGAAAGTGTTAGATATTTCAGTCATTTAATTAATTCTCAGAAGAAGTGGATGGCGAGAATAGTTCAATATCCTAACGATCCTAAAATGGATTGGTGGGATCCGTTGTATTCATTTGATGAACTTGAAGGAGAATGGGATAAAAGCCTGCAAGTGTGGATTGATTATTTAAATAGTAAAACGGAAGAAGAACTTTTTGACGAAACCAAATTTATCGGTTATGATGGAGGACATTGGTCGGCACCGTTGAAGGACATTGCATTACAGCTTAACTATCATTCAATTCATCACCGTGCACAAATGCAGTTGTTTATAAGGCAGCAAGGAATTGAACCAGATTTTGTCGATTATATAGGAACTGTTTATAAAAAGATTGCGTGATAGATAACTTAATTTTTATTAATGTTACTCGCTTTCAATCCCGGCATATTTCATAACAAAGTCAGGAGCCGGCAAATCCGTCTTAAATATACTTTTATCTTTCCCTTCAGTTAAAGCCCACCTGTGAAGCCAGGAAATTCCGCCTGCACCAAAGAAAGTATCAGTAGAATTATAAGCTTTATCTTCAAGTGCTTTTTCAAGAGGAATAAATTTATAACCTCTTTTAATCATCATCTTTGCGAGTTCATTGAAATGATTCGCATTTAATTTATTTGCGTGTATAAGAAGTATCTGTTTTATTTCTCTGCCGAACAATTCTCTTGAGACAAATTCAAAATGTTCAAATTTGCTTTCTATGTATGGAATGTAGGCATCAACTATTTTTTTCATCATAGTTGAATCATTGTCAAGAAGAGCTTTTTCATAACCCCGTGCAAAAGCCCAATCTGAATTATCAATTGTCACCGGGGCAATTCTACAATTATGTTCTTTCAAAAAATT
This sequence comes from Ignavibacteria bacterium GWC2_36_12, assembly GCA_001802795.1. Classification (GTDB taxonomy): domain Bacteria; phylum Bacteroidota; class Ignavibacteria; order Ignavibacteriales; family Ignavibacteriaceae; genus RBG-16-34-14. The sequence goes on from MGZZ01000174.1 coordinate 1,174, forward strand.
TTCAACCGAGTCCCGCACTTCTATACTTCTGCCTGTATGTAAAAATGGATGGCGAAAATAATTTAATTCTTTTCCCGCATCTTTAATAAGCCCTCTTACTATTCTTTCTCCTTTCAACAAATCTTCAATATAATCTTTTGCGGGAATGCGATTCAGGCTTTTGTGAGAAAAAGTATGATTGCCTAAATCCAAACCTGCAGCAAGCCATTGCTTAAGCAGATCAACTCTTTCATTAATAAGACTATCGTTTTCATAAAGCTTTCCCTCATTAACAAAACCGATTGCCGGAACATTATACTTTTTAAGTTTGGCAAGTAAATTATTTGTAAGCTCTTGTTTAAAACCGATCTCTTTTACAATAGAGGTAACGGGAAGGTCATCAATTGTGATTGCAACTTCTCTTCCCTGGAGTAACGAAGTATTTGATAAAAGGAAAATGAAAATAATGGAACTAAATAATATTCTTCTCATTGAGTATTTCCTTTGCTCTCGTTAGCGCCTCATCGATATTGGAATGAATATTTTTTTCACCGATCTTTTTTAACAAACCCGAGTTTTCAAAAGCCATTAAAGGCTGTGCATGAACTCCCGAAAAAACAACTTCAGTTCCTTCTTTTCTCGAATCGTGTAAAACTTCTTCAAGCACATGAAGCCCGGTTGAATCTATTGCAGGGACATTTCTCATCCTAATAATTCTTACCCAGGGAGGATTTTCAATTACCTCTGTTGCTTCTTTAAACTTTTCTACAGCACCAAAGAAAAATGGACCGTTTATTTCAAAAACTTCCACTCTTTCTGGAACATCTTTTTTATCAATAGCCATTGGATCGACAATTACTTCTTCATCGTCTGTAAGCTCGCGGGTTATTACTCCTACATTTGTAACCATAGCCATTCTTCTCATGAAAAGAAAAACTGCCAGCACCATTCCAATTTCTATTGCTATTGTAAGGTCAAAAATTACAGTCAGTCCGAAGGTAGTAAGTAAAACCGCAACATCACTTTTAGGGCTTTTTAAAAGACTTCTGAAAGTTCTCCACTCACTCATATTATAAGCTACGACAACAAGAATTGCAGAGAGAGTTGCCATCGGAATAAGCTTTGCCCATTGTCCGAAGAAGATCATTATAAGTAAAAGAACAAATGCATGAGTTATTCCTGCAACAGGAGTTCTCGCGCCGTTTTTAATATTTGTCGCTGTTCTTGCGATTGCCCCGGTCGCGGGCATTCCTCCAAACAAAGGTGTAATAATGTTTGCAGCTCCCTGTGCAACCAGTTCCATATTTGAACGATGCTTTCCACCTATCATTCCATCGGCAACAACTGCGGAAAGAAGAGATTCGATTGCAGCAAGAATTGCAATTGTAGTTGCCGGTTGTATCAGGTTTTTTATTGTTGAAAGACTTATGTCAAAGCTGTTAAGTGAAGGAAGCGTTGAAGAAATTTCTCCAAACTGGCTTCCGATTGTTTCAACGGGCAAATTAAAAATGTTCACAGCTAATGTTGATACTATAAGAGCAACAATGGAACCGGGAATTTTATGAGAAAGTTTCTGCCAGAAAATAATAATTAGAAGAGAACCCGCAGCAATAAAAAAGGCATAAGGATTAATTGTATTAATGAACGCAGCAAACTGCGTCCATTTATCAATAAAATCCGCAGGAACATTTGTTATTTGGAGACCAAGAAAATCTTTTACTTGTGAAGAAAAAATTATTAATGCAATACCGCTTGTAAATCCAACCACAACAGGATGAGGAATGAATTTTATAATTGAACCAAATTTTGCTAAGCCCATAATAACGAGTATTACTCCCGCCATAACAGTAGAAATTAATAATCCGTTCATACCGTAGTTTTGCACAATGGAATAAACGATTACCACAAAAGCTCCAGTCGGTCCCCCAATCTGAACTTTACTTCCGCCTAAAGTGGAAATAATAAATCCGCCTATAATTGCAGTAATTAATCCTTTCTCCGGTGCAACCCCCGAAGCAATTGCAAATGCAATGGCTAAAGGTAAAGCAACAATACCAACAATAAGTCCTGCGGTTATATCAGAGAAAAAATGTTTTTTATCATATCCCTTAAGGGATGAAAATAATTGAGGTTTTAACATGGAGTCTTTTATTAATGATGAGGTGAAATTTAAATAAAAGAAATGATCATTCATAAAAGCAGAGCTTGATTAAGTACTTATTGTTGTTTATTCTTTAATTGAAAAATTATTGTAGAACAGGGAAGAGTTTATGATGAGGACAAAAAACTTAAATATACCACCTCACTTTGAGCCGGGGAAAGTCGGTAAAATATGGAAAGTTAACTATCAGCAGCTTGCTGAAGATGCAAGAAAATGGGCAGAAGAATTTGAGATAACGCCTGCGGCTGATGATAATATAAAAGTTGCTCTTGTTTTAATTGATGTACAAAATACTTTCTGCATGCCTGAGTTTGAATTGTTTGTCGGAGGTCGTTCAGGAAGAGGAGCGATAGATGATAATATAAGATTATGTGAATTCATCTATCACAATCTTGATGTGATTACAGAAATAATTCCGACGATGGATACACACCAGGCAACCCAGATCTTTCATTCCGTATTTTTAATTAATGATAAAGGAAAACATCCGGCGCCGTACACTTTAATTTCTTTTGATGATATTGAAAAAGGGAAATGGAAAATTAACCCGGATGCGTTGAGGTTTTTAGGATATAACGAAGAGAAAGCCGCACATCATCTTTTTCATTATACAAAAACTCTTAAAGAAAACGGCAAATACGATCTTACAATCTGGCCTTACCATGCAATACTTGGTGGAATTGGTCATGCACTCGTTCCTTCAGTTGAAGAAGCAATTTTCTTTCATGGTATTGCAAGATATAGCCAACCTGATTTCCAGATTAAAGGAAGGAATCTTTTAACGGAACATTATTCTGTGTTTGGTCCAGAAATAAAAGCTGATGCCGAAGGGAATAAAATTGCCGATAAAAATTTACCTTTGCTTGAGAAGCTAATAAACTGCGATGTTATAATTATTGCTGGACAAGCGAAGAGTCATTGCGTTGCTTGGACGGTTGAAGATATGCTGAAATATTTTTTATCAAAAGATAAAATGCTGACAAAAAAAGTTTGCCTTCTTGAAGATGCAACTTCTCCCGTTGTTGTCCCCGGTGTATTTGATTATACTGATGTTGCAGAGAAAGCTTTTAAAAGATTTTCTGATGCAGGTATGCATATTGTTAAATCCTCTGAGCCGATTGAAGAATGGCCGGAGATAAAATTATGAAAAAAAGTATTACTGTATTCGGAAGCGCAATGCCTCTTCCCGGAGATGCCGAATATGAAACCGCATACAAACTCGGAAAGCTTTTAGCAATAAAAGGGTTTAATGTAATTAATGGCGGATACTTCGGAATAATGGAAGCTGTTTCAAAAGGAGTTGTTGAAACAGGAGGGCTCGCAACCGGCGTTACTTTGAATTATTTGGTTAGAAAACCGAATTCGTTTTTAAGTAAAATTATTTCTTGTGAAAATCTTTTTGAGAGAATATCGAAACTTATTGAACTGGGGGATGCTTACATTGTTTTGCAGGGCGGAACGGGTACTTTGCTCGAACTTGCTGCGGTTTGGGAATATTTAAATAAAGAATTAATAGATTCAAAACCAGTTGCCTGTTATTCATCAATGTGGAAGGGAATTGGTGAGATAATGAATAAACAGTTGGAAAAGGAAGAGAAAAGTATAAATCACATTTCTTTCTTTGAGGATATTGAAAAGTTGGTCGAGTTTGTTGTAAAAAACCTTCAAGGTTAGGGAGGTGTTGAGAGAGGTATAACCCTTGAAGGTTCTACGCCCAACAGTTTCAGAACCTTCGAGGGTTACAGCACGCATTCAATATGCTAACCTCGAAGGTTTTCCACAACAGCGTTATAAACCATCTCTACAGTTAGTTCCTTAATACATTTATAAAGAACATCATCTCTGTAACATTTAAGCGGTTTTGGGGAATAAAAAAAGCAGGGGGAACATTCAAGGCTAAGAGTAGCAATTTTGTGTTCCGTTTTCCAGGGATGAATGAAATTTGTATTTGTAGGACCAATTATTGCAATAACATTTAACTGCAAAGCCGATGCAACATGCATAAGACTCGAGTCATTTGTTATAAACAGATTACACCTTTTCATAACGGCAGCTGAATCAGGAAGACTTTTTGCTTTGACGATAAAAACTCCGGGAGAATTTATCTTGGTAAAGATATTTTCCTTTAATCCTTCTTCATCTTGTCCGCCAAATAATAATATTTTGGCTTTCTCATTTTCAATTAAAAGTTTTGCAAGTGCTGCGAACTTTTCCGGTTCCCATCTTCTTTTAATATGATTTTTTAATGTTGCGCACCCCGGATGAAAACCGATTACAAGGTCAGCTTCAGAAATAGTAATGCTTTTTAAATATTCAGCAGAAAAGGATTCATTAGCTTTGGAAAGCGGAAATTCAAGAGAAGGTTCTTCTGCAAAATCTTTATTAAGCAGCTTTTCAACTAGTTTAATATTAGTCTGAACATTGTGTGCCGAATCGTTTTCTTTAACTCTGATATTATTTAAGAAACCGAGATTTCGATTATCACTTCTTAGGTATTTTATTCCCGCTCTTTTTTTAGCGCCAGCTAAGAAATTAATAATGTTATATTCTTTCCTGTTGGATGGATAAACGCTTATTGATGCATCATATTTTTTTCTTAATGATAAAATAAATTTTAACGAAGAAATAAAACCCTCTTTAATGAAGTCGAAATAAATAACACTGCTTGTATCCGGGTTTTTTTCATATATCTCGCCGGCGCTCTTTATCATTACCAAAATATCAATTGTGGAATGAGGCAGTTCTTTTCTTAGTAGTTTTAGAGCAGGCGTGAACAATAATGCATCTCCGATACCGGAAAGCGCAAGGACAAGAATTTTCATCTCTTAGTAAAAAAATAAGAAAGATGATATATTCCTGCCTGTTAACAGGCAGGGAATAAAAATGTTTTTACATTTTAAAATCAATTAACCTTACCGGAAGAATCTTTTACGACTCCCTCACCCAGGGTAAGCTTACGGTATTTTTCAACATTAGCCCTAACATTCGGATCGTTGGGATACATAAGTTCTATTTTTTGCCATAGTTCGTAAGATTTTCTATAGTTTCTCGTGTTTTCATAAATGTCTATTAGAATCCTGTAAGGATTATAGTAAGATTGCACATCCTCCGGATTTTGTTCGAGGTTAGTTAAGGCTATTTCCTCTACTTCTTTTACATATTCTTTATACCTATCGTTAGCCCCGGCAGTTAAATATAAGTTTGCAACTTCGTAAAGTAACCCGAATGGCATTTCTCTAATACGGTGTGGGATATTCTCTTCCATTCCGTCTAGAGTTTTTACTGCAAGGTTATTTTGATTAGTGTTTAGGTAGAATAAGCTAAGTCGCATAAATGCATTGCGATAGTTCTGTATTAATCTGCTATGATTTTCATCAAAAAATATGTTCGGGTCGTTCATCCCCCTGAATTTGAACCCGGGATCAAAGTCCTTACTATAATCCAGGTTTTTCTCCAGCTCTTTATTTACCAATTCTGCGTTTATGAATTCGACACCAGGTTTGCGTTTTTCCGGAACTATCCGAAAGCCCATTCCTTCCATTCTCATATAATCCTGTAGTCCAATTTTACTGTCATCTGAGCAGGTGACGGCGAAGTATATTGGACGTTTCCAGATATTGGCTTCAACAATTTCTTTTACCATAATATCCTGAACACGAATCGCTTTAACATTACCGAAAGTAAGAGTGTTGTTCATTTTAAATTTTATTAGTCCTTCTTTCAAAACCGAAGAATCAGAAATTTCATACTTTTGTATAAGATCTGTTAATTCAGGTCCTGCCTGGGGAAGAAAGATGCTCACTTCCTGGGGTTCCCACTGTATTGGTCTTATTTGTTCAATTTGTGAGTCCGAGAGTTTCATATCAACAGTCCCGACTTTGTAAGGATCATTATTCTTCAGCTGTTTTATATACCAGGGAGTGTTGAGTAGACTCAGGTTTGCTATTTTCACATCTCTCCTAACGCCCTCAACATCCTGGAGATACCATAGTGGGAAAGTATCGTTATCTCCGTTGGTAAAGAGTATTGCATTTGGTGCGCAGCTTTGGAGCAAGTTATATGAATAATCCCAGGGTACCCAATTATTTGAGCGGTCGTGAGAATAGTAATTTGCTCTCAGCATAACTAAGGGAATAAGAATAAATCCTGCTAAAAGTACAGCAACAGTGCTGGCGTTTTGTAAAGAAGAGTTTTTAATTTTTTTGCGGATTAAATCAGCCAAACCTTGAATTGCAATTGCGATCCAGATTGAGTAAACAAAAAAAGCACCGACATAAAAGTAATCCCTTTCTCTAGGTTGAGGTTGCTGCTGGTTCTGGTAAAAAGCTGTAAGATAACCCATCAGAATAAACATAATCATAAATGCAGATGCCATTTTCCAGTCGCGCCTGAAGTGAAAATAAATTCCGAGCAAACCAAGCAGGAATGGAATTCCAAACAATGAATCTTTAGTATCACCATTAAATTTTATTCCAATTATCTTTCCGAAAAAATTCCCGATTTTATTAAAAGGAGCAATATTTGCTCCGTCATCCTGTGTCCATCCTTCTTTGCCGGCATAATTCCACAATAAATAGCGTGTCATCATATGATGCATCTGGTAACTCCAGAAAAATTCAAGATCACTCGAATAGCTGGTATATATTCTCTGCTGATGCGTCTCTGAAGAAAACCTTCTTTTAAAGGTAGGGAAATCTCCATACTGTTCACGGTTAAGGTACGAAACGAGTTCGGTTAACCTATCCGGTTCATTTTCATTCATAGGAGGATTTTGATTTGATCTTATAATTACCATTGCAAATGTAGTAAACCCTATTAGAACGAAAATAAAAGATGTAAATATTAAGTTGAGCGTTGGTTTGTTTTCTTTGATTGAATAGCGGATGCCGTAACCAAGAGCTAAAAAAATGAGCAAAATAATTATTATCCCAACGATTTCGTTGTTTCCCGCAAGCTCACTTAAAAGAGCAGGTATATACTTTACTACGCCGGGATAGATTATAAACAAACTGATGCCGCCGATTATAATCGGGAGATAAAAAGAGTTTCTGTTAAGCAATTTCCTCCACATTACGGCAATAAGCAGAACACTAAGTCCTGCGGTTATCATTTTAAATTTGGAATCATAATCATGGTATTCTTCAGGAGAAGGCGGTGCTGTCCCTTTTTGTGCACTCCACATTGCTATGCCAATCAGGAAGATTATTGCGGCGTGTACCATGAAGATATAGCCTGTTTTCTTTAATGCTTCTTCATCGTCCATATATTTCCTGAAGAAGATAATCATAACAACCGGCACGAGAGCCAGAAGACTCATTAGATGTACGCCCGTTGAAAGCCCCATAAGGTAAGCTATCATCAGAAGATATTTTTCATTGTCTTTCTCATCAGCCCGTTCATGCCAGCGTATCATAAGATAAACTGTCGCTGCTAAAAGAAATGTGCTGAATGCATAGACTTCAGCTTCCACGCCATTAAACCAGAAAGTATCGCTGAAAGAAAGGGAAAGCGCCCCGATAGCTGCCGCTATGAATGTTGTTAATGCATCAAGAAAATTTTTATATTCTTTACCCCGGTAGTTTTCAATTAGCTTTACGGCTATGAGGTAAAGAAGGAAAACGGAAAAAGCACTGGATAATACAGAGATTATGTTAACTCTAAGAGCAATGTTTTCTGCGAAAGGTATCATCGAGAAAATTCTTCCGATTATAAGGAAAAAAGGGGTTCCCGGCGGGTGAGGAATCTGGAGATAATAGCCCGCAGCAATGAACTCGCCGCAATCCCAGAAGGAAACCGAGGGCTGGACGGTGCTGAATAAAATAATACCGGAGAAAAGTAAAACTGCGACACCAATTATTCTCTTTAAGAACTTATAACTCATAAAACCTCAAATTGAAAAAAGATTCAAAAATTTTTTTCCGGTAGTTTTTAGGCTGCTTCAGTCTCATTCATCATTTTTCCTGAAAAACGAATCATATTTGCTTTTATCTACCGGTACATTGTATTTATCATAAAGCTCTTTTAATCTTTTCATAGAAACAGTATCAAATTCTTCTTCATCTTTTTGCCTTTTCAAGAACATCTTAAAATCTTCACTTTCTTTCTTGTCGAATTTTCTTTCATACCTTTTCAGAGCCTCAATATATTTTTGTTGATCTCTGTAAGACATAATTAACCTTTTTTAGTGGTGCTTTATCTCTTAAATTTGAATAAACAAATTAACCAATCTTGTGTAAGGAAAAAAGTATTATTAGGACGGATTTATAATTAACAGTGTTCCCGGATGTTATGGATAATAAATTATTTTATTTCATTTTGAATAAGCCTTACGGCGTTTTATCCCAATTTACGGATAAACTTAAAAGAAAAACCTTAACCGGATTTTACGATTTCCCTAAGGATGTTTACCCGGTTGGCAGGCTTGATATGGACAGTGAGGGTTTGCTTCTGCTTTCTAATGATAAGGAAATGGTTGATTTCCTGCTGAATCCTGTTAACAGTCATGAAAAAGAATACTATGCCCAGGTTGAAGGAATTCCGGATAAAGAAAGCCTTACCTGTCTTGAAGAGGGAGTAATAATAGAAGGGAAAAAAACTTTACCTGCAAAAGCAAAGCTAATCGAAGATCCTTTATTCCCTCAAAGAAAACCACCAATTTTTCCAAGAAAAAATAAACCTGTTTGCTGGATAAGTGTTGTGGTAACAGAAGGAAGATACAGACAGGTTAGAAAAATGACAGCAAGTATTGGATACCCGACATTAAGGTTGGTTCGTGTCCGGATAAAGAATATTGTCCTTAGTAATTTGGAGCCCGGTAAAGCCAGGGAACTTACACCGGGCGAGATAGAAATTTTGAAAAGTTAATTACTAAGCAGGGAAGTACAATGCCCGCATTTTGTTGCTTTTACAGGAATAGTGGAAAAACAATAAGGGCAATCTTTTGTAGCTGGAACTGAAGCGGGAATTTCTTCTTTCTTCTTCAGGTTATTAAAAGCCTTAATAATTAAAAATACGGAGAAGGCTACAATTGAAAATCCGATTACTGCATTTATAAAAATTCCGTAGTTAATTGTTACAGCACCAGCTTTTTGTGCAGCTTCGACTGTGTCGTAAAGTTGGTTTGTCTCACTCCCTGATTTTAAAACCAAAAATAAATTTGAAAAATCAACGTTTCCTAAAGCCATACCGATAGGCGGCATAAGAATATCTTTTACTAAGGAACTTACAATTGTTCCAAAAGCAGCTCCGATTATTATACCGACTGCCATATCAAGAACATTTCCTTTAACGGCAAATTCTTTAAATTCTTTCCACATATACCCTCCTAAAAAAATTTGTTAAGAAAAGTTTGTACCGAAGAGCAGTTAGCTACATATCAAAATGACTGGAATAACTATTCCATGCAAATAATCCGTAATTACCATGCAATATATTAAACCCGTTCAAAATTATAAATAATTATGAAAGAAGGATTTATGGAATTTATGCATTCTGGCACAAAACTTTATGAGATCAAAAACAAAGAGCAAGGATTTT
>MGZZ01000175.1:0-35859 GCA_001802795.1 Ignavibacteria bacterium GWC2_36_12
TTCAAGTTCGCCGCTAACTATAATGGCTTCATCTGTCTTTATCTCCATCCCCTGACCAAACCCACCCCGTAAAGAAGCCTGACCAGCACCATTTATTGGAACGGTACCCATAATACTGCCATTTCCAGCTGGAGTGCTGGCATCATTCTGTATAGGCCAATATCTACCTTGGGTTGTTTGTCCCCATTGATCTATCAAGGTCTGTGCCTGAATTGTAGCACTTAGAGTAAGTACAGTTACAAATGCTATTAAAAAGTATGTTAACCTTTTCATAACACTCCTTTCATTTATTTGTTTGAGAAAAATTTGTGAGTTCCTAAGTAATTTCAATTTTAAACTAAGTACCTCCTTTCTTCACTTAATTTAATTGAACATTGAAAAATGAATATTGAAATTTTTTATTGGATGAATACTCAATTTTCAATAATCAATGTTCAATATTTAAAAAGTTTTTATTAAAAAGATATCCTCACATGCAACTGTTTTTATTTATTATTTCATAAGAACTAATTTCTTGGTAAGGGTTACATTTCCTGATTGTAACTGGTACATATAAATACCACTTGCTAATCCCGAAGCATCAAATTCAGCTATATAACTTCCAGCATGCTGGTCGCCATTAAATATAGTCGCTACCAGCTGTCCGAGGGAATTATATATATTTAAAGATACATTACCGGAAACAGGGACTGAATATTGAATATTGGTAACGGGGTTAAAAGGATTAGGATAATTTTGTTGAAGTGCATATTCATCAGGTATAACACCAAGTATTTCTCTTACACCGCTAGGACCATTTGGGTCTCCATAATTAAGCCAGTTATTAATGGTAGTCCATTCATCGTCTCTCTGTGCCTCCCATGTTGTCAATTGAGTCGGCCACCAATTCAAGTCTCCCAATGGGAAGCTGCCCATAGCTGCAGTCTGATAAGCGGCATTATTGTAAGCCATATTCTCCGGTAATGGCCACTGCTGAATTTGAGCTGCATATGGTTCGTAAGACCAGTCAACATCGGCAGCAGTACTCCATTTGTATTCTACGAATGTTAAAAATGTATCCTGGTTGGTAGGTTCCACAACGAATTGGGGATCCTGGTCGTATATAGTTGTCCAATCTACATTCATGGTTTTAAATACTTTATTGCTTCCGGCATCCATTGAATCAATGAATGCTATTTCGTTTTCACCAAGCATAGGAGATGGATTATAGAGTTCTTCAGGGTGTCTCTGTTGAATTTGTGTCATGCACCAACCGCATCCCTTATACCAGTCCTGCAAATATTGTGAAAATGCATAAGCGTTATTACCTATAAATATTTTGCGGTCGAAGTCTGTAAAAGGCACTGTAAAACCGAATGAGTCTACTGCTGTTATACCGTTAATTAAACCACCGCCTGGAGGATCACATAAACCATCTTCAAAATCATCATAATCCTGATCATCATCGCATACATCAAGTGCTCTGTATCCTAATACACTTGGGTTTAAAAATATAGAGTTTGTTATAGATGCATTATTTATCCAGCCTGCAGATTGAAAGACCCATTCAAGAGAATTTACCATGGTGCAGTGATTTATATGAACATTATCGCCATACTCATTACCTTCCTGCATAACAATACGACCAAGATTGGTAAAGCTGCAGTTTTCAAAAAGAAGGGAATCGTAGTGCCATCCAGTACTCTGATAAGGAAAAGATATTGCACGTCCGTAATACCGGAAGTGATTATCTGAGTTATTTCTCCAGTAGCTGTTTTTGAAAATACCTACAAAATGATCAGCCTTTACGCAAATTGCACCTGCAGCCTCCGAACCAATTCCGACATAATCAAAAAGACAGCCATCAAACTCACCCAATTCAGCTCCTTCATTCTGATTTTCAAAGGTAATTGCAGTTTGAACTTTACCATTCAAAAAATCACACATACGAAACCAGATATTTGTTGCCTTAACATCCCCGTAGGTTTGAATCATATACTGCCTGTCAACAGCTTGGTCTTCAGTCCAAACAATTTGCGGAGGGGCAGAACTTTGTACTTCTTCAGCGGTGCCTTCTCCAGCTCTTAGTGGTTTGTCGGCATAAAGTTCAATGCTTTGCCCATGATCAATATAAATACTTCTGTTCAGCACATATACTTCATAGGACTTTAGCTTAAAGACAGTATTATTAATAGTGCTATTATCTATAGCTGTTTGAACGGCAGTATTAAGAGTACCGTAGTTATCAGGGGCAACACCTCCTGATTCATAAAATCCAGGGACAAGCACTGTGTCCTTTTGAGCATATAATATGCTGCAAGTTATAATTAGAAAAAAAAGAAAGAATTGTTTCATCTCTTTACTCCTTTTTGTTTTTAATGTTATTATTTATCTCTATTATTATCAATTTTCATTGGAGTCAATATCTTACTCTAATACCTAAATTTACTACTAAGCCATAGTTCTGTATATTTCTGAATCCTTCAAATGATCTTTGAATACTCTTGGTATTTGCATTATTCATGTTTTGGACATCCAGGAACAATTCACTGTTGAACCATGGAAGTTTTTGACGTGCAGAGAAATCAATCCTGAAATATTCTTTGCTATAAGAATCAAGCTCTGAATCCCTACCGGGGGCTGATGTAGAAGTATTATCCTGGAACAGGAAAGAGAGCCTGGATGAAAATCCTTCATAATCATATCCTATATATGAGTTTAAAACATGATTAGGCTGATCAAGTAAACGAGATGTAGTTGAGCTATCGATAAGTTGTGCAAGAGGCGGTAATGGCCTTGGTTGTGCAACAGACCGGACATCATACCATGGATATATGGTTTCAGAATAAATACGTGCGTAGTTAACACCGAAAACAATATTGTTAAATGGCTGAGGCAGGTACCAGAAATTATGCTGGAAATCAACTTCAATTCCTTTTACAATTGCATCATTAGTATTATTCAAAGGACGAAATACCGTGTAATTCGTTCCAGCAGGTTCTACAACCTTAACTTCATTTCGAACTATTATGTAACGACTAATGTTATCAACCCCGGCATTTTGAGCAGCATCGAGCTGATAGCTCGCGTTGAAAACAAAGTTCTCAATAGTTTTATAAAAACCACCTATTGAAAAAAGTCCTATTTCATTATTATGGACAGTTAAATTAATATCATGATTTATGGCTTTGGCTGGTTCCAATTGTGGGTTTCCCGCAAATACCTGTCTTGACAGATCGACAACTGTAAACTTTGGACTTAGTAAATGATAATCGGGTCTTGCGAGAGTTTGTGTATAAGCGTATCGAATATCCAGCCAATCAAAAGGAGAATATTTCATCTGCGCCATAGGAAGAAGAAATTCATTTTCCTCAAATGCAGTTGTATCGTACATAACCTGCTGCCTGGCGTTTCTGGCGTCTTTTGCATTATATGCGAAGTATTCAGTTTCTACTTTTTCATAACGTACACCGCCAATAACCATAAAATCAAGAAAATTAAACCTTGCCATTGCATAAGTGGAATAATAATCTTCCTTGTATTTGTAATCATTAACAAGCTGTTGATATGGACCATCATACCACCCCCCTAAATTTCCGGGATCACCCGGACGTAAAGAGGCATTTAATTCAGGTCTGCTTTTAATATAATTAATTATATTAGTAAGCATATCAGCGTTTGAGGCATAATATACACTACCGTAAGAGTCATCCAAAAAAGAGTTAAAAAGATCGTTATCACTATTAAGAAACCAGCTACCATTAAAATATCCTTGCCCGTTACGTCTTATTCCAAAATTTGCTTCCATCTGATCTTTGATGGCATTTGTAATATCAGATCCTCCACCAAAACCTACATAAGGTGTTTCCTGGTCAGTATTATTTGTTTGGTTGTAAAGCTGACCGCCAACTTTAAAAAATCCCGTGAGATCTGTACCAAAAGTGAAGGGAAGTTCAAAATCTGCTTTATAAGTAAATTTCTCCTCTTTATAGTCGTTGCTAAACAGGTTAGCACTTCCTAGTACAACGTTACTATCTGCAAATGTAACTGTGGGAAGTAAGTAAGTAAGCTGTTCGGGTGGTTTATTATCACGAGGTACGCCAGCCTGCAAAGCATCCGTCTGAAAAAAATCTATAACAGGCGAATCCTCCTGTCTGTTACCTGAAGAAGTGTAACTGGCTGACAAATCGGCGATCAGAAATCCAAGATCATAATCTAATTTTAAAGAGTGCATCTGCTGGTCAATAAAATTATCAGCTACCTGCACACGCCAGTTTATTCTTCCCTGGTCGTAATTAATTATTTGACGGTGATCTGTATAATCTGAATTAATTCGGGTCACTAAATTTATAAATTTAAAAGAACCATTAGGGATATTATAATCCAGAATTAAATTCCCTCCATAACGCTGTCTCGTTTCCAGATGCCTGTTTAATGTAACAGTATTTACTTCTGCGGGACGAAAACCAGTTGCAGGATCTACTGCTATTCCGGCTCCTGCTTTTATACCATAACCAGCATCCAGATTATCCGAATTACGATCATAGGATTCAGCATTTAAAAGAAGATAAACACCGAGATTATCATCAAAAAATCTATTACTAACGGAAGCAACCCCACGATAATTTCCATACGTTTTGCTTTTTGCAGTATAACCCTGGTTGTATTTTAAATCCCAGTGAAGACCGCTCGGCGCTTCTCTTAACTCCATATTTACAGTACCGCCAATAGAATTTGCATTCATATCAGGCGTTAATGATTTATAAACTGCAATCGTTCTTATCATATAAGGGGAAATGGAGGTTAGATCAACGCTTCTATCATTGTTTAATCTGCCAGAAATATCAGCAATATCGGTATTTGAGCTTAAACCTACTGATGAGCTTCCTGTTGCAGAAAGTCTTATTCCCTCAATTTCGATAGCATTATATTTTGGAGAAAGTCCACGGATAACCACCTTATTTTCTTCACCGGAACTTTGCGTTGTCGAAACTCCCGGCAAGCGGGAAATGGTTTGTGCAGCATTAAAATCCGGTAATTCCTGTATCCTGGCTTCTGAAACGATATTGGCAATTTTGTCGGAAGCAAGCTGTTGGTTGATTGCTTCTAACTGACCCTGTGCCTGTGCAGTTACAATTACTTCTCCGCCCTCTACAGTGGTAAGCACAAGATTAAAATTGAGTTCTATACTCCGATTAGCAGAAACATTTAATTCTAGGCTGTCTGCAACATACCCAATATAGGAAGCAACAATTATCTGATTACCGCTCGGGACTCCACGTAATACAAATTTTCCATCTAAATCGCTCGCCGCACCAATACTTGTTCCATCAACAATAACGTTAGCACCCGGTAATACATCTTTCGTCGTTGCATCGTACACAATACCTCTGATCGTTCCTGTTCCCTGTGCCAACGATACCTGAACAATAAAAATTGAAAAAAATAAGCATCTCTTCAATAATCCGATGAAAGAGTACCTAAGAGACATATTCACCTCCTCTTGATTTTTTTGATCTTCTTAATAAATATTTAAATAAAAATACTTACACATCCGCTTGGTCCATTAAAACTGCCGCTACATAAAATATTATTTTCGTTTTTTCGTCACCTACCAGTTACAAACTACAGACGTAACAAGATTTAATAATTTTGTTTATCAGCTTCTTTAATAACCGCTTCAAAAGCAGGTTTTGGTTCTCCATTACGATCAAACAACAGAGGATAATTCATTCTTCCTCTTACAGGCCAATTGTTCAGCCATGAGTCTTTATCAGAAACTCCCCAGAATGTTACTCGACTTACTGTTTCATTGTTGTTAGTAAGTACATCAAACAGGCTTGCATATCTTTTTGCTAATGATTGCTGAACCGAATCGGGCAGTCCGTTTTTATAAGGATTTAATTTTTCCTGAAGTTCAATATTAAGTGTAATATCGGCACCATGGTTTTGCCAGTCATAAGGAAGTACATCAACATCTAACTCAGTAATCATAATTTTAATTCCTAATGCAGCAAAAGCTTTAATTGTAGAATCAAGCTGTGAAGTTGTTGGCCAATCCATTTTATAATGTCCTTGCAATCCTACTCCATCAATCTTTACTCCCTCAGCCAAAAGTTTCTTTATTAATTTAATTGCACCATTTCTCTTAGGTTCATTCTCTAATGAATAATCGTTATAATATAATTCAGCATCCGGATCTGCTTCATGTGCAAATTCAAATGCTTTAATTAAGTAATCATCTCCGATTATTTCAAGCCATTGCGATTGACGGAGGGTTCCATCTTCATCGAGCGCTTCGTTAACTACATCCCATCCATTTATGCGTCCTTTATATCTTCCTATCACAGTGTGAATATGAGAGCGCATCCGGTTCAATAAGGTTTCCCTGTCAACAGGATTTCCCTGCTCATCTTCAAAAACCCGCTTGGGTGTTTGGTTGTGCCAAATGAGCGTGTGACCAACAATAAAAAGATTATTCTTTTTACCAAAGTCAACAAAAGTGTCTGCCGGTTCAAAATTATATTTTTCAGGCTCGGGATGTACGGACTCCCATTTTAAAATATTTTCCGGTGTAACGGTGTTAAAATGCTTTTTCACAAGATTCACACTAAACATATCTTTACCGGAAGATTGTGCCTGGTTAAGAGCTGCACCGATCATGAAATAATCCTTAAATACATCTTTTAGTACAGGGTTTACCTGTGGAAACGTATTCACTACTGTAAAGCTTAGAATTGTAAAAGAAAAAAAACAAGTCTTAAATAAATCAAACCTCATTTTCCGGGTAGATAATGAATGCTTAATATTTCTGTTTTTTATCATGAGTTCTTCATTTCATTCATTTATTATTATGTTTCCTGTCTTCTTACAGATAAATCTTGCTCCATGCTAATCATCATTTTATTAGTAAGAGGATAAAATAACATCAGTAAAACACCAATAATTCCAAAGACAGCCGGATAAATACTTATAAGCAGTATGATACCTTTTGTTGCCTCATTAGTCTGGGGTTGATTAGCAACAAATCCGTAAAAAGCTAACATCCAACCCACAAGGGCACCACCTAAAGTGAGACCGAGCTTCAGCATAAATAAAGAAGCTGCCATAATCAAACCTGTTGCCCGCCGTTTGTTCTTCCATTCCGAATAGTCTGCTGCATCAGTATACATCGCCCACTGAAGAACCGACACCGGTCCCCATACAAATGAGACTATAAGGTTAAGAAGGTAAATCATTACAACGTTATGCGGCTGAAGAAAATAGACAAAAATGTTTGCAATAGAACTGATAAGCAAGCAGCCGACATATGTGAATTTCTTATCAAATTTTTTCGACATCCATTTTGTAAGGATAGCTCCAAGAATCGTGAAAATTGTTCCTGACAGCAGAAAGGAGGATGTGAATGATTCGTATGACAGATCAATAATATTTCCGAATAGATTAAGCTGCTGATCCAGCACATAGTATTTGAAATAGTATACTATGGTAGAATTACGCATAACAATAAAGATGAGCTGAAATACAGTTGCACCGCCAATCAGTAACCAGGCTTTATTTGCAAACAAGTCCGATAAATCTTTTCGGAGATCCGTTTTTTGATCTTTGGGCGGTTGCACTCTTTCTTTAGTAGTTATAAATGTAATGAACAAAAAGATTAATGCTAAGCCGCCAAGGCATCCCATTGCCCACTGCCATCCAACTGCATCATTTCCGTTGCCGAAATATTTCACGAGAAAAATAGTAGAGCCCTGCACGATGAGTCCACCAACAAATGCTGCAACAAACCTGAATGATGAAATTTCTGTACGCTCTAGGGAACTTGGGGTAATAACTCCCATTAGAGCAGAATAAGGTACATTTACTATTGTATACATCACCATTAGCAGGTTGTAAGTTATGTAGGCATAGATAAGCTTACCGGAGACGTCATAATCCGGAGTAGTGAATGTCAACACTCCCATAACTACAAAGGGGATGGCAAAGAAAATTATAAGTGGACGAAATTTTCCCCACCGGGTATTAACACGATCCGCAAATGTCCCCATTATCGGATCATTAATGGCATCAAAGATCCGGGTAAGAAGAAACATTGTACCAACGGCGGCTGCAGGAATACCGAATACATCGGTATAGAAATTCAGAAGGAATATTATAAACGTTTGGAAGTAAATGTTGGAAGCCGTATCCCCTAAGCTGTATCCTATTTTTTCTTTTAAGGATAACTTATTTGCCTGATTGTTTACATTAATAGCTTTTTCTTCAAAAGGCTGTTTTCCAGTGTTTGCCACAGATTATCTCACCTATGTTTGTATTTTAAATTAGAAACAAAGACTATTAAAAAATAGCCACTTTAGGCTATCAACTAACCAAATAACGTCAGATCAAAAAACTAAACTCTCTCGAACCTATCGCTAAATCATTTCTCCTTTCATCCAACAGAAAAGTTTTACTTTGTATTTCTTTCATATTACTTGCAAAATAATCTTTGATAAATCTTCATCACGTGATGAACTACCTATCATTATTTCAAAATCGCCCGGCTCTGCAACAAACTTCATATCAATATTATGAAATGCAAGTTTTTCAGGAGTAATTTCCAGTGTAACTGTCTTTGTTTCGCCGGGCTTCAAGGAGATTCGCCTGAATCCTTTCAGTTCCTTTACCGGTCGTGTAACAGAACTTACTTTATCTCTGATATACATTTGAACAATCTCATCGCCTGTTACTTTTCCAGAATTAGTAACTTCAACCGATATATTTGTTGATTCATTAATTCTTATCTTTTCTCTCTCGAGCCAAGACTGGCTGTATTTAAATGTTGTATAGCTTAATCCAAAACCAAAATGAAATAAAGGTTTTATATCATGAGTAAGATAGTCCAGGAATTGTGCCCCCGGCTTATGGTTATAGTATAATGGTAACTGTCCAGCCGATTTCGGAACTGTAATAGTAAGTTTGCCGGAAGGATTCACATCACCAAAAATAATATCGGCAGCAGCTGTCCCGGTTTCCTGCCCCATATACCATCCTTCAATAATTGCAGGAACTTTCTCTACAAGTTTATTTACCGAAAGCGGACGTCCGTTAGTAAGATAAGCCACAACTGGTTTTTCCAGAGCGATAATCGCATCCACCAGATCATTCTGTTCGCCAAACAAATCCAAAGCCAGGTTATCACCTATACGTGTTTTTGCCCATGCTTCACGGCAAAGATGTTCATTCTCACCTATGGCAAGAATAATTATTTCTGCTTTTTTAGCTACGTCAACCGCTTCTTTTATAAGCCTCAGATTTTCTTCTTTGGAAGGAAATATAATCTCATCATTTTTCCAGTTGAAAAAACTTTTAGTTGTATTTGAAGTAAGTTTACAACCCTGGGCAAATAAAATTTCAGTGTTATTACCAACCTTCTTAGTAATACCATCCAGCAGACTTACCTTTTGGTACGGCTCACCGGAATATCCGCCAAAAAACAGATCTTTAGCACAAGGTCCTATAACTGCTATTTTTTTATATTTATCCTTTGGTAGTGGAAGCACGTTATCATTTTTAAGCAAAACAATAGATTCTCTTGCGGATTGTAAAGCAATCTTTTTATGTTCCGGCTTTTTACTTACAGCAATAGCATCATTCTCATCTATATAAGGATTTTCAAATAACCCTAATTCAAACTTCAGCTTTAAAGCTAGTGCTACAGCATTATCAATGTCTTCATGTTTGATTTTACCTTGCTGCAAAAGTTCAGGTAAAAAATTATAAAGGTTGCCTTTGGGAAATTCAAATTGAACACCGGCATTAAAGGCAATCATAGCTGCATCTTTCCCGTCTTTTGTCACAAACTCCTTGGTAAAAAGCTGGTCAATTGCAAAGTAGTCGGCAACGATCATACCTTCAAAGCCCCATTCTTTTCTCAGTAAATCTTTTATTAACCATTTATTGGCATGGGAAGGTATGCCATCAATTTCATTATAAGAGGGCATGAGGCATAAAGGTTTAACTTTATCAATGCACATTTTAAAAGGGGGCATATGATAATCGCGCAACACACGCAATGAATAATTAGCTGGTCCCTGGTTCTGTCCTCCTTCCGGTTCCCCGTGTCCGACAAAATGTTTCAAAGTAGCAGCAACATGGTTTTCAGCAATGCATCCATCTGTTGAACCCTGCAATCCTTTAACTGCTGAACAAGCCAGCGTACCGCTTAAATACGGATCTTCACCATACGTTTCTTCTACTCTTCCCCACCTGGGCTCCCTGCAAATATCTATAACAGGCGATAACGCTAAGTGAGTACCTCTTGAACGCATTTCAAATGCAACAATACTATATATCTGTTCGAAAAGCTGAGGGTTCCAGGAACAAGCCATGCCAATTGCCTGAGGAAATACTGTTGAATCAGGTCTCATTAATCCATGCTGTCCTTCATCAACAAACAGTGCAGGAATTCCCAGGCGAGTTTCTTCAACCAGATATTTCTGAATAATATTTCTAATTTTAATGGTTCCATTTATTCCAAACCAGGCTGGATGTACGGAGTTGCATCCATTCCCGAATACTTCTTTCATCTTCACAGGATCATTGAGGATTTCTTCACTGAAATCTTCAATCCCACCATTCCAGACTCCCATTAATTGTGCAACTTTTTCTTCTATAGTCATCCTGCTAAGCAAGTCGGCTATGCGCTCAGCAACTGATAATTCCGGATTTTTATAGTCCGATAAATCTTCTTGCTGCTCTAATTGTTCGCTTCTTCTTAAAAGTTTTTCAATCATCTTCAAAGCCTGTTAAAGGATATAAGAATTTATAATATTCTCAAGCATTTCCTGCCGACCACTTTGCAGAAGAGGCTTATCCTGATTTAGTACCCATTTCTCCAAATCTTCTAAGCCGCTTTGCCCTGCAACAATTTTTGCCCCGATTCCGGATTGGAAACTGCTGTACCTTTCTTTAATAAAATTGCTCAGTGCCCCATCTTCAATTATTTTATGAGCGATCAAAAGACCTTTGGCAAATGAATCCATACCTCCAATGTGAGCATAAAAAAGATCGGTAGGATCGGTTGAACTACGTCTTAGTTTTGCATCGAAATTGAGTCCCCCTTTACCCAACCCATTCTGATTAAGAATCACCATCATTGCCATCGTAGTACTATAAATATTCGTTGGAAATTGATCTGTATCCCAACCAAGCAAGAGGTCACCACGATTGGCATCCACGCTACCCAGTTTTCCTGCGGCTGACGCAACAGCTAATTCGTGTTCAAATGAATGACCTGCAAGAGTAGCATGATTAGCTTCAACATTTAATTTGAAATAATCACTTAAATCATATTCATTCAAAAAATATAATGTTGTTGCAACATTTGAATCATACTGATGTTTCATCGGTTCACAGGGTTTTGGCTCAATTAAAAATTGACCGGCAAAACCTGTTTTTTTCTTATAATCTACAGCCATATGAAGAAACTGAGCCATTTGTTCCTGCTCTTTTTTAATGTCAGTGTTTAAGAGCGTTTCATACCCTTCACGCCCTCCCCAAAAGACATAATTTTCTCCTCCCAATTCTTTAGTCGCATCAATAGCATTTTTAACTTGAGCAGCGGCATAAGCCATTACATGGGCATTAGGACTAGTTGCAGCACCCTGAGAATAGATAGGACTATTAAATAAATTTGCTGTGCCCCATAGAAGTTTGACTCCCGTTTCTTTTTGTAAGGCTTTGGCAAACTCAACCAAAGTTTCAAGATTCTTACAAGACTGGGAAAAAGTTTCTCCTTCAGGAGCTATATCACGATCATGAAAGCAATAATAATCCATCCCTAATTTTTGAAAAAATTCAAAAGCAGCTTCCATAGTTTCTTTTGCGCGATCTATTGGATTATTTGCCTTATGCCATTCCCTCTTAAAACTCGGACTTCCAAAAATATCTGAACCGTTACCCATTAATGTATGCCAATAAGCAACAGAAAACCTGAGATGTTCACCCATGGTTTTGCCGCCAACTTTTTGATTTTTATTATAATA
Organism: Ignavibacteria bacterium GWC2_36_12; assembly: GCA_001802795.1. Classification (GTDB taxonomy): domain Bacteria; phylum Bacteroidota; class Ignavibacteria; order Ignavibacteriales; family Ignavibacteriaceae; genus RBG-16-34-14. Next base: position 12,006 of record MGZZ01000175.1, read on the forward strand.
CTTAAATGCCAGGGGATTATTTGAATCTTTACCCTCATAGGAGATTTGTTTTTCAACATCGGGAAAATACTTATTCAAGAGTTTTGCCTTTCAACTTTACAATGTGTTTTGGAATAAAAAATGAATGATTGGATAGAAGAAAATAATTGAGAGACAAGCAAAATGTCATAAAAATTTTTAAATTATTCTTTATCAGTTCAAAATAAATTGAACCGGTTTAATATTATAAATTTTTGTTTTAAATGTCAATAAAGAAAAACTGTTTTAGTTCAATAATCTGATTTACGATTTATTATAAAATTTGTAAGAAGAAGCTTTCCTTACAATATCTTAGATAAATTATTCTTCCAACTTATATATATGCTATTATATCTCTCCACTAAATCTCTACTCGAGCTTAGTTTCTCAATCATTTTTAAGCCTTTAAATGCTTCATTATCTGAAGAAAAATACCCTATTCCTAAACCGGCACCTCTTGCTGCCCCTTGAGAACCATCAGTGTTATAAATTTCCAGGTTAACCTTACAGGTATTCACGAAGGCTTCTCTAAAAACTTTACTTTGAAATAAATTTGAATATCCAGCCTTTATAACTGTGAAGTCTAAGCCAATTTCCTTCATAACATCTAATCCGTACCTAAAGGCAAATGCAATACCCTCTTGAGCTGCCCTGATTAAATGCCCTTTGTCATGAATATTAAAATTGATCCCGGAAAAATGACCAAGAACATTTTTATTTTTTAAAACTCTTTCAGCTCCATTTCCAAAAGGATAACAAAATACTCCCTCAGAACCTATTTCCACACGATAAGCAAATTCATTCAGTTCATTATATGAATACTTGTTTTCCAAGATGTTTTGTTTAAGCCAGCTATATTGTATTCCAGTTCCATTAATACAAAGTAATACACCGTTGTTTGGTTTTTCAGGAGTATAATTTACATGAGCAAATGTATTTACTCGACTGTCATTGTCATAAAGGTTCTTATCCGTAATGCCATAGATTACACCAGACGTACCTGCAGTTGCAGCTATTTCGCCTGGATTTAAAACATTTAATGATAAAGCATTATTAGGTTGATCGCCAGCCCTGTATGAAATTGGAATTCCCGGTTTTAAACCTAATTCCATAGCAGCTTTGGAGGTTAATTCACCTTGCTTACCAAAAGTTGGTACCACTTCCGCTATTAAGTTTCTACCCAAGCCATAGTATGTAATTACCTCATCAGATATATTTTTCTTTTCAAAATCCCAAAATATCCCTTCACTTAAACCGGATAATGTCGTGTGGATTTCATCGGTCAGTTTCATAGCAATATAATCACCGGGTAACATTATCTTAAATATTTTCGAGTACATTTCAGGTAGATTATCTTTAACCCATTTCAATTTTGAGGCAGTAAAATTACCCGGAGAATTTAGGCAGCTCCTAAGACAATATTTTTTCCCAAGTTCAGAAAAAGCTTTATCCCCGATTTCTACAGCACGACTATCACACCAAATGATAGATGGATAAAGTACTTCGTGGTTTTTATCTACCATTACCAAACCATGCATCTGGTATGAAATGCCAATCCCTATTATTTCATAAGATTGTATTGATGTTTTGGAAAACATCTTCCCGGTTGCGCTAACAACATGTGCCCACCAGGTTTCCGGACGCTGCTCAGCCCAGCCGGCTTGCGGGGATTCTATTTTCATTTCTTGTTCGGGTGAATTGGCCGAACTTACCAGCTCGCCTGTATCTGCATTTATTAAGGATGCTTTTATTGATGAGCTCCCTATATCATAACCGAGAAGTAATTTATGTTTCATTAGAATCTCCTGAATTTCTGAAATTAATGTTACTAAAGTTATTATCATTCATTCTTACACACAGGCAAGAAATTCATAATCTCATTTTCAAAAATAAATTATTTTTCCAAAATTTCTCTTATTTTAAAAATTCATTTCGCTTAAAAGAATTCGGAGGTAATATGCGGTCTTTTATTTCAATCATGATATTATTCGCTTTTTCAATTTATTCACAGGAAAACAATTCATTACCAGATTACTTAAATCCTGATCTTTCAATTGAAAAAAGGGTTGATGATATTGTTTCAAATATGACTTTAGAAGAAAAAGTTTCACAAATGGTTCATGGTTCGAAAGGAATCCCAAGATTACATATTCCCGAATATAATTGGTGGAATGAATGTTTACATGGTGTTGCCCGCGCCGGAATTGCTACTGTTTTTCCTCAAGCAATAGGTCTTGCTGCAACCTGGAATTCAGAATTACTATTTGAGATTGCCGATGTAATTTCAACTGAAGCAAGAGCCAAACATCATGAATTTGTACGGAACGGTAATCGTGATATCTACAAAGGACTTACATTCTGGAGCCCTAATATTAACATTTTTCGTGACCCCCGTTGGGGACGTGGGCAAGAAACTTATGGCGAAGATCCATTTTTAACGTCCCGTATGGGAGTTTCTTTTGTAAAAGGATTACAGGGAGATGACCCAAAATATTTCAAAGTTATTGCAACTCCCAAACATTATGCAGTGCATAGCGGACCGGAACCGTTAAGGCATACTTTTGATGCAATTACAGATTTACATGATCTTTACGATACCTACTTACCGGCTTTCGAATCTTGTATAAAAGAAGGTGGAGCCTTTTCTATTATGTGTGCATACAATCGATACATGGGAGATGCATGCTGCGGCTCTAATACGTTGCTGCAAAAAATATTAAGGGACGACTGGGGTTTTGATGGTTATATTGTTTCAGATTGCTGGGCAATAGATGATATTTATAAAAATCATAAAATTGTTGATACAGCGTCGGAAGCTGTAGCTATCTCGGTAAAATCAGGAACAGACCTGGAATGCGGGGTAACATATGATTCTGCTTTAATTGAAGCAGTGAAAAACGGGTTAATAATCGAGGAAGAAATCGATGTTTCGTTAAAAAGATTATTTAAGGCAAGATTCAAACTCGGAATGTTTGATCCCCCTGAAATGGTAAAGTACACAAGCATTTCTTTTGAAGAAAATGATTCTGAAGAACATCGCAAATTATCCATAAAGGCTGCACAGGAATCGATTGTCCTCTTAAAGAATGAAAACAATATCCTTCCTTTAAAAAAAGATCCCGCAAACGGGACAGGTTTGAAAAAAATTGCAGTAATAGGACCAACTGCAGATTCGTACCAAATGCTGCTAGGAAACTACAACGGAACTCCTTCAAAGTATGTTACTCCGCTTCAGGGAATAAAAAACAAAGTCGAAAATAATACGGAAGTGGTTTATGAAATAGGGTGTAACCTTGTTGAAGAAGGATCTGTAATTCATAATTTGACTTCAGACATATTGAGTGCCGAACAGGGACATTTAGAAACGGGCTGGAGGTCAGGATTAAAAGCGGAGTACTTTAAAAATAAAAATCTCGAAGGAGAACCTTTCTTTACAAAGACTGACCCAATTGATAACCCAAACTGGATTTACGGAACACGGATTCCAAACCTTTGGGGGGAACCTGAATATTCGATTCGCTGGAGCGGCTTTCTTGTAGCCCCAATAACCGGAAATTTCAATTTCACCGTAAAGGGAGATAACGGCTACCGACTTTATATCGATAATAAATTAATTATTAATGATTGGACAGAACACAATAACATAACTACTAACAGCAATAATATTCTTCTTGAAGAAGGAAAAACTTATAATATTAAAATTGAATATTTCAGATCATCCGATAATGCGGTTAATCGCCCGTCTCTTTTGGTTCAATGGGAAATACTGAACATTGATAATTTTAAAAAGGCAGTTGAACTTGCACAAAGTTCTGATGTGGTGATTTTCGTTGGAGGAATTACTGCCCAGCTCGAAGGCGAAGAAATGAGAGTAGCTTATGAAGGTTTTAACGGTGGTGACAGAACTAATCTTGATCTTCCAAAAGTTCAGGAAAATTTATTAAAACTTTTGCACTCGACGGGCAAACCGATCGTGCTTGTACTTACAAGCGGCAGTGCACTATCTGTTAACTGGGAAAATACAAACCTGCCGGCAATAGTTCAGATTTGGTATCCGGGGCAAGAGGGCGGAACTGCTTTAGCTGATGTATTATTTGGTGATTATAATCCGGCAGGAAGATTGCCAATAACATTTTATAAATCCGTTAAGCAACTTCCCTCTTTCGATGATTATAATATGAAAGGTCGTACTTACAGATATTTTGAAGGAGAGCCATTATTTTCATTCGGGTATGGTCTAAGCTACTCAAAATTCAAATACAGTAACCTTATTTTGCCCGATGAAATAAAAGCGGGTAATGAAATTAAAGTTTCAGTTGAAGTTCAAAACACAAGTGAAATTTCCGGGGATGAGGTTGTGCAGCTTTATGTAAAAGATATTGAATCTTCCGAGCCGATTCCGATTCATTCAGTGCAGGGTTTCAGGAGAATTAACCTGAAGCCTGGCGAAAAAAAGATTGTTGATTTTGTATTGAACCCGAAGCAATTATCAGTAATTAAATTTGTTAATGATAAAGTTCAGTATGTTGTTGAACCAGGATTATTTGAGATTTCAGTCGGAGGCTCGCAACCGGGAATAAAAGCAGAATCAACAGAAGTAATAACAAAAGAAATTAAAGTTACTGGTGAGAATTATATAGTAGATTAGTATAAAATGAAATTTTAGAAATGCTTTTTACTGGGAATTCAAAACTCTGGTCGATTCTCTGATTATTAATTCTGTTTCTAAAACAATCCGTTCGGGTGGTAATAGTATAAAAGATTCAATGTTCCGAATTAATATTTCTGCAGCCTTTCTACCGATCTCACGCTTGGGGGCTTTTATTGTGGTTAGAGGAACAGGATATATTTGAGCATAATAAATATCATCATTTCCAACAATAGAGATATCATCCGGCACGCGAATATTCAACTCTCTTAGTGCAGTCATAACAGCTAAAGCCTGCTGATCGTTAAAACAAACAATTGCTGTCGGGTAGTCTTCCTTCCCTTTATTCTTAAAATATTCTATAGTTTTGCTAAAGCTTTCCTCATATTGAGAACCAACAGATATAATCATATCTTTTCTAAAAACCAGGGTTCTCTCGCTAAATGCATGCCTGAAACCTTCGATTCGTTCCTGAGTATGGGATGATTGCGGCGGACCTGCAAAGTGCACAATCTTTGTGTGCCCGTTGTCTATTAAATATTTAACTGCCTTTTTGATTGCTCTTAAGTTATCAATTGCAACAACATTCGCTTGAATTCCTTTAACATCCTCTAATAAAACAAAAGGATAATTAATCATTTTCAGTTTAAACAAATGTTCTATCTCTGCAGAGCCTTCAACTATCGGAGCTATAATTGTTCCTTTAATATCTTTTGAAGAAAAGAGATGAGAAAGTTTCTTTTCACTTTCGTGGTTGTTCTCTGAGCTTGTAACTATTACAGAATATCCTTTGCTGTTTGCATAGTCTCTTACTCCAGTAGCAATAGATGTATAGAAAGGATAGTTTAAATCTTTTATGATTATTCCGATACTTTTATCCTGGTTACCGTTCTTTAAGTTTCTAGCCACTCCTTTGGGACGAAAGTTAAGTTCTTTCATTACCTCTAATATACGATTTCTTGTTTCGGGCTTTACGCTATTCTTAGCATTAATAACAGCAGAAACCGTCCCTTTCGAAACTCCTGCATGTTTAGCTACATCTACTATCGTTAATCTTTTCATCTGATTTCTCTGATACAATTAAGAGCACATAATTGTTTAAAACAATTATCTTTTATACAAAGCTAAAAATATTACTTGAGGATAGTAAAATCAATAAGAATTAAAGATATATTGTACAGTTTGGTTTTTATGAATTACTCCTCGAATATTTTGTATTATAAAAAGATTTCGTGTTAAAATATCTGACATAATTTTTTCAATATTAATTCTGTTTTCCCTGCTTAACATAATCGAGATTTTCCGAACTAATGAGCATAGGAAAAGAAGGTACCGGAACCGGATATGGAACTCCCGGACGCATAGCAAAAAAATCTATATTGGTTAAAGATGTTTTATTTAGTTCATTAAAGTTTATCCATATAGAATCGCTGTACTTATCCTGTAAACCAGTTAAGTAAGATTCCCAATACCTGAGCATTCCTGAATTATCATCTATATTAATAATTCCTTTTTCTAATGCTGAATCGATTACATCCTTCTTCAGCTCAGCAGCCAAATAAGAATCATTCCACATTTGAACAGTCTTATTAATTTCTTCAGATTTATCCAGGGATTTTTTATAAGCTTCTCCCGTTAAATAATGATCCCTGATCATGTCAACAATAGCTAATTTAAATTGTTCATTATAATTATTTTTATTTATATCTTTTGTTCTAAAGACAAGCGGGTGCGACATTAGTTCTTTTTTAAAATCTTCTACTGACCATACTTTACCATCAATTGTAAAAAAAGGAGCACTCGAATTAATTTCCTCCTCACGTAAAGGGATTTCACTTATTCGAAGATTGAGAGAATCACTTTGATTGTTTTTTATGAAATACTCAAATGATATTTCCGATAGAAATTTGAATGTCCCTTTATCAAATTCGATTTTTTTCCCCTTCATAACATTTAAAATATATGACCGCCATAATTTATTTGCTTTAGCCAGATGCATTTTTTCTTTTACTTTATTCCATCTCTCCTGCTGATCAACACCGCTTAAAATCGGATAGTCTACCCATTTTAATACTTTCATAAAAATATAATCGCTGTTACTAATTTTAACCGGACCAACAACAGTTCCTGTGTCTAAAAGATTCGTATATAAAGCCTCATGAATTATTTCATCTTCGGGGTCAAAATATTTAACATTATGAACAGGTTTTTTACCTGTTATAGTTTTAAGTTCTTTAAATAAATCGTTGGTCAGCTCTGGAACAGAATCAATTATTGTTTCTATCTGTCGAATCATTTCTTTATTATTTATAGTATAAAACTCAAGTTCGTACTCTCTTATTGAAAGCCTGAAAGCATTTTTTATTTCGCTCGTATCCAGTTCAACATTATTAAATGCTTCTTCATCATAGAGTTTGTCCCGCATCAATTGTTCTTTAATGCCTTTAAGCCCTCTATGTAAGACAAGATTTTGCATTAACCGAATATTTTTTTCAGCTTCTAAAGCAAGAATTTTTTCTGAAATTAAGTTATTGAGTGTGGTATTTTTGCCTTTAAAATTGCCTGGACGAATTGTCAATTCGCTTCTCTGCAAAAACTCAGCTACAGAAATCTCTTTATCGCCAACCTTAACAAGAATTTTCTGCTCACGCTGGTTTTGAGCAAAAGCAATTTCAAAAATGAAAAGAAAAATAAATAGTAAAAAATTTTTCAAAGTCTGGGATCTTTAAGAACTATTTTTTTAATAAATATAAACTTACCTAAAAATTAATTTGGCATATTAAAAAACGTTAAGCTGGCTATTTTTCGTGCCGGCAGCATAATATCCTATTACTGAAGCAGAACCGTCATTTGCAAGAGAAATAATATTTGAGAAGCCTGCCAAAAGTTTAACGAAAATAAATGATTCTCTATCAGGAAAGACTGATTAGGTATGCTTATGATAGACTGCTCTCTAATTTTGTGCCTATCATCAAACATTTTGAAATTATTTATAGGTTAAAAATAAATTGAAACGTTTCAATAATAAAAAAGTAATACCCAAAAGGCAAGCAAAAAATGAATTTTTCATCATAATGATTATTAATTATACAATCTGGAAGACTATTTATAGACAAAAAGCGGGAAGACCTTAGCAACCTGTTCTCATTTTAGTTTGCTTACAATCCCAAGTCAATCCGCCTAAAACAATTTATTAATTATTAACTACTAAGTTGTTTTCCAACTGACCCGTTATCTGCTTATAAATATACTCGTGGTCAAAGTCGAACTTCGGACGAATATCTATGATATCGTAGAAGTTCAAATAAATACTTGCTAAATGAGCTTTAAATCTTATTGAAGGATCAATATTCTTTTCGGCTATTTCATTTAGTTTATCAATTATATCGGAGTAGTTAGCTGAAGGATAATATTTCTTAAGTAAGATCACATTATAAATGCTCGCTTCAACTATACCCTGAATATTACTGTTTAAAGAAACAGGACAAACTTCATAAGCCTTCTTTTAGTACAGATTCTTTGGGAGTATACTCATCTTCCTGCCCATAGCTGTTAAAAGAAAGTATTATTACAGCAGTGAACAATGTTACCATAAGTTTATGTAAGTTTTTCATAACATCTCCTTTTTATTTTACTTCTTTTATATGCTCAATCTGTGCCAGTACAAAACGATATTGGGAAAAATTTCTCTAAGTCTATGAGACTTAATCATTTAGGAATTTATCTTAGTTCTATAATATTAATTCAGGTAGATGCCACAGAAAGACATATAGAGTTAGGTACAGTTATGTAACACATTGCGATATAAGCGATAATAGGAAACAACATAATTGTGGCAATTGAAGAAATGTGGCACCGGATTGAAGAGATATTCAAGGTGAAACCGGGAAAGAAAGAATAAAGAATAAAGAATCTTTAGCCTTTACGTTATCCCCTGTTCTTCTAAGACGGTTATTTAAAGCTCTTCTCGATATTCCTAAAAGTTCCGCTGCAATAGTTTGATTACCTTCCGCTCTTCTTAGTGCCTCTTCAATCAGAGATTCTTCTATTTCTTTTAATGTCGGAAACCTCCTCGACGCTGTTAGTCTGCACAAGTCCGGTATTTTGTCTCTTGAATTAATCAGGATTTTTTTGTTGATTTTATAAGTAGACAAGTAAAAGATCTAATAAATTGTGATACATAAAAAATCCTCAATAAAATGAGGACTGATTTCCCGAAATATTTTTTGTTCCGTTTCCTATCACCAGTATTGATGAACACTTTCCTTAATATGCTTTTCATAAACCGCATTTACTTTTTTCATAGTTTCATCCGTCAGGGGTGGAAGATCAACAGAACTAATATTCTCTTCGACCTGATTTTTTCTTTTAGCACCAGGAATTGTGCAGGTTACAGCATCAAACATCAAAATCCACCGCAAAGCAAATTGTGTTAAGGTAATGCCTACAGGACAAATGTCTTTTAGTTCCTCTACAGCTTTTAATCCTAAATCATAATCTACACCTGAAAAAGTTTCTCCCTTATCAAAATCTTCGCCATGACGATTAAATCTCCGGTGATCATCCTTTTCAAACTTAGAGTCCTTTGTAAACTTGCCTGCAAGCATACCGGATGCTAACGGTACTCTTGCTAAAATTCCTACCTGTTTCTTCTTTGCCTGTTCAAAGAAAAATTCCGATGGACGGTGACGAAACATATTAAAAATTATTTGCACGATCTGAACATTCGGATATTCGATGGCTTTAAGTGCTTCTTCCACTTTTTCAACACTGACACCGTAATAAATTAGTTTCCCTTCCTTAACAAGGTCGTCGAGTATTCCAAATACTTGAGGCATATAAAAAACCTGAGTAGGTGGGCAATGTAACTGAAGCAAGTCTATCACATCAGTATTAAGATTTTTAAGACTTCGTTCAACAAAAGATGAAAGATTCTTCCGGTTATACCCATCGGCAGTATGTGGATCTAAACGTCTTCCTGCTTTGGTCGCAATATAAAATTTTTCTTTCCTTTCTTTCTTTAATTTAGCAAGAAGTCTCTCGCTTCTTCCGTCTCCATAAACATCTGCAGTATCAAAAAAATTAACACCCGAATCCAGTGCTATATTTAAAGCTTCTAAAGATTCATTATCGTTTACATCCCCCCACGTTCCACCAATTGCCCATGCTCCGAAACTTATTTCAGAAACCTTCCATCCCGTACGACCAAGTTTTCTATATTGCATAGTTAATCCTTGAGTTAGTTACAATTAGATTTTTCTTCTATAGGTTTGTAAAATAAACGATCGAAAGTTAAAAAGAAAAGTTTAAAATTAAATTAACAGTTTTGATCGTCCCCTTTTTGAAAATTCAGATGAATCAGACCTGCTCTAACTTGTTATATATTCTCAGTTATCTTTTTCAATTCAACGGATTGCTTATAGAACTCAAGGTTGAATGTTGTAACCTTGGAAAAGTCCAAACCTTCTTCTTTGTACATTCTAATTAATTCTTTGTACAAACCCAGGGGGGTACTGCCAGTAGCTAGCCCTAACACAAGATCAGGTTTTTTTCTGAGCCTGTCCGCAACTATCTTTGTTGCTTCATTGCTCATTTCTTCATAATTATTTTTAATTATAACTGGCATAAGTTTTCTCTTTTTAATCTTTATTTATCAACAATTATTTCCATAATACCTGAGGAGAACGATAAAAGTTCAAACCCTTTTCTGTCCAACGCAAGCCGTGTTCAGCAAGTCGTTCCTTATATTCATCCCAATTTCTGCCTTTAACTTGTGACCAGCCTATCTCTGCATGACCGGCAAGCCTTGGAAAGGCTAAATATTCAATGTCATCAAGATTAATAATTGTTTCAGACCATAAAGGTGCTTCAATACCTAAGATATTGTTTTCAGAAATTCCACCCATCTGAGTTGCCGGATCCCAGTTATATGCATCCTTTACTTCAATATAACCTGCCCAGAATAAACCGAGCCCGGTTGTCGAATCATATTTCATATCCAAATAAGTTTTAGATGCCGGGGACATTATTACTTTAACTCCCTGCTTAACCGCATTCAAAATTATTTCATTATCCCAATGCTGAGCAACAGAAGTTGGAAAAAGATTTGCTTTGGATATTTCATCCCAACCAACCATCTTTTTGCCAAAAGAATATACAATACTTTGAACCTTATCGATGAAATGAACATAATCAATTGAATCGATCTTCGGGGCTTCATCCCCACCAATGTGAATGTAAGGACCCGGTGTAATTGCAGAAAGTTCTTTTATTACATCATGAATGAATTTGTAAGTTATATCTTTTTTTATTGCAAGTGCGCTAAAGCCTACTTCTATTCCGGTATAAAGAGAAGGTGCAATTCCATCGTTGTTAAGTTCAGGGTATGAAGCTAAAGCGGCATTTGTATGACCCGGCATATCTATTTCAGGAACAACAGTAATGTATCTCTCCTGGGCATACGCAACAATTTCAGAATATTCTGCCTGTGTATAGTAATCGCCTTTTCCGCCATCAACCTGCGTGCTTCCACCATATGTTGAGAGGTTTGGCCAGGAATTAATTTGTATTCTCCATCCCTGGTCATCCGATAAATGCAAATGCAAATAATTTATCTTATAAAGAGCAGAAAGGTCAATGTAACTCTTCACATCTTTAACACTGAAAAAGTGGCGGGCTACATCAAGCATAACTCCGCGCCATTCAAAACGGGGATAATCTTTAATTGTTCCGGTGGGAATTTCCCACAAGCCTGGTTCAATATCTGAACTTTCAATTGAATATGGGAACAATTGTCTTAAAGTTTGAACACCTCTAAATAATCCCGCAGGTGCGTCTGCAGAAAGATTTATTCGTTCTTCACTTACGGTTAATTCATATCCTTCTTCACCGAGAGATTTATCTTTCCCATTTATCGTTAGATAAATATTTCTCTCAACAGCATTTTCATCTGATTTCAAAACCTGGAGGGAATATCCGGTTGAAGGTTTTATTATCCCGGCAAGATATTTCCCGATAAAAGAAGTCTCTGTGTTCATCGGTTCAACATAAACTTTAGCGCTCTTATCCAAAATGAAAAATTTATTTGTTGGAGTTATCGATACAGGCTTAGGAATAATATTAGAAAAAGTATTCCTCAAGTTGAGTAATTCTTTTTCATCTTTAAGCGAAGCTGAGCACGATAAAAAAACTAAAGTGAACAAAAACGATAGAAGATATACCAATATTTTATTTTTCATTTTATTCAGAATATTTGATGAAGATCAGGCTGCAATTTTGTTTTCTTTTTTATTTAGATTAAAATAAATAATAAAAGCTGCTACAAGACCAATCAACAGTAACAAAACTCCTGTTAAGTAATCAGCAAAGATTATTTTACCTATTCCAAATAAAAATGAATAAACCAGGACTATGCCCATCAGCCAGTTAATAAATTGTCTTCCAAAGCCTGTCTTCTCAAAAACTTCCGGAACCAATTTCTGGATATGTTTCCATCCTTTCCCACCGGGGTGAGTGCGCCTATAAAACTCAACAAGCTTTTTTTCTTCAACAGGTTTTGTAATAAAAGTAACTATCAACCAAACGACAGAAGTTCCAATGACAATCGGATAAAGTGTCAGCGGTGATTCCATACCAAACCCATATACAGCAACCGGGTAAATTATCAAAGGTGCGATCATTGCAGAAATTTCAGACCATGCGTTTATCCTCCACCAATACCACCGCAGAATAAGAACTGCACCAATACCGGCACTTGCGTTAATTATAAAAATCCACGCACCAGAAATAGTAGTAAGAAAATATTTTGTTACCAGGAGGGAAAAAATGGTCATCAATATAATTCCGGAGCGGGATATCAAAACATAATGCTTTTCATCAGCATTCTGTTTAATGAAACGGCGGTAAAAATCATTTATTAAATACGATGTACCCCAGTTTAACTGAGAGGCTATGGTTGACATATATGCGGCAAGAAAAACTGCTATTAGCAAACCGAGAAAACCTACCGGCAAATATTTTACCATAAGCTTCGGATACATTACGCCGGGGTCCACAGTGTTTTCATACTTCTCATAAAGATCTAAAAATTCTCGTGATTTTAAATTCGCATCTCCCGATTTGATAAGCTGTTTATTATTATATGCCTCTACAACTTTTTCATATAAGGCAGGGTTCTCGGAACGGATTAGGTTTGTATTTTCAGCTCTCGGCAAAAGAACCAATGCAGCAAGCGCAACAATTATCCAGGGCCACGGGCGTAATGTATAATGTGCAATAGTAAACCATAACGTTGCAAACAAACTATGCTTTTCATCTTTTGCCGACATCATTCTCTGAGCTATATAACCGCCTCCACCAGGATCAGCGCCGGGGTACCAGCTCGACCACCATTGTAAACCTATGTAGGCAAAAAAGGTACCTGCTGTAATAGCAAGCGCACCTCCGGTAATTCCTTCTACAGTTGTTTCACCTATTCTCGGCAGGAAGTCAAGTACTTGTGGTGCAAGCTTTTCTTTCAAGGCAACCATACTACCAATGTCGGGTAAATTAATAACAATTATTGCCAGAACAATGCAACCTGCCATAGCAAAGACAAATTGAAAGCTATCAGTCCTTGCAGTGCCAAGCAAACCTGATGCAGAAGCATATATGGCAATAATGCCGGCAGCAATAACAACTAATAAAAATGGATCAACTGAAGGGATAGTTACATAAAATATTTTTTCCATGGCTTTATTAACCCAACCCATAACAATAGCGTTCATAAAGAGACCAAGATATAAAGCTCTGAAACCACGCAACACAGTTGCTGCCTTACCAGAATATCTTAGTTCAACAAACTCTACATCAGTCATAATTTCTGCGCGACGCCACAGTTTTGCAAAGAAAAACACCGTTAACGTGGCACCGAGCGCCATATTCCACCAGAGCCAGTTGCCTGCTATACCGTTCCTTGCTACAAGCTCGGTAACAGCAAGCGGTGTATCGGCAGCAAAAGTAGTTGCAACCATTGCAGTACCGGCAATATACCATGGCAAATTCCTTCCCGATAAAAAGAATTGACCTGTATTTTTACCTGCCGTACGCGAGTAATAGGCTGCAATTCCGAATATCACCAAAAAGAAACCAATTATAACTGCTATGTCTATCCAGTTAATATGAGTCATTTATTATCCTTTTGATTTTGGAATTGTCTGATTTGAAACTCTATTTCAGTAAAAGCATTTTTTTTGATTTAATAAAAAGGTTTTTATTTGAATAAAGTCAAGTGCTTGCTTAGAAATTTTTCAGTATAAATAATGCTTTCTGATGAGCTCAAACCTTGATAAATATTTTTTTGGTGTATAAAATCCACATCACACACATCCAGAAAGTAACACAAAGAATTGCCCAGACTAATGAAGCATTTATGGGATTGAGAAAAACCAGGAAATACCTGTTAAATAAAAATGAGCTCAGGCTCTCTCCCCCGCTTTCAGTAGTAACATTAATCGAGTACATTAAAATTGCAATAAACTCAGAAAGAAAATATACTGTAATTGCGTTGAGTCCATATACCTGGAAAGGTTTTATCCACCATTTTGAATTCCGTACATCAATAAACCAATAACAAATCCCTAGAAAAAGAAGTGCTAAACCTCCTGTGTAAAGAACATAAGAACTTGTCCATAAATTTTTATTAATTGGAAACCACCCTCCCCAAACATATCCTGCTGCCATACAGATACTGCCCGGGACAAACAACCATACAGTTTTTGTTATCTTATTATTATCGCTCTTCAACCACATCCCTGTTCTCATTCCAATTATTGAAGTGGCTATCGCAGGTATGGTACTGAGTACTCCTTCAGGATCCCAGACTCTTGATGCAGACCATAAATGTCCATCAAGCAAAGTCCTATCAATCCAGGCAGCAAGATTAGTTGTTGGTTCAAGATTAGCATAACCAATTCCGGGGACCGGAATAATTGTCATTAACAGCCAATAGATAATTAGCAGTACTACTCCAACAATAATCTGGGTTTTATATTTTGTTTTTAAAAACAAGATTGATGAAATAAAATAAACAATTGCAATACGTTGCAGAACTCCGGGTATTCTTACAGTTGAAAGACTAAAGTCAGTCCCAAACAAACCAAACGGGAAAGAATGAAGGATTATTCCAAGTAAGAAAAGAATAATACTTCTCCTGAAAATTTGTTCAATTATTTTTTTGTGGTCTTCTTTTCTTTCTATCCTTCTACCCAGTGCAAAAGGAATTGAAACTCCAACTATGAAAAGAAAGAAAGGAAATATGAGGTCGGTCGGGGTACAACCATTCCATTCTGCATGTCTTAGAGGAGGATAAATTGCATCCCATGTGCCCGGGTTATTTACAAGTATCATCCCGGCAATGGTAATCCCCCTGAAAACATCTAATGAGAGCAGCCTTTCAGATTTCTCCATCTAATTTTCTTCTGGTAATCTAAAATTTAATTAATGCTTTAATAACTTGATCTTTATAATTTGAAACTATATCGAAAGCCTCATTTGTTTTTTCAAAAGAGAGTTTATGCGAAATCATAAATTGGGGAGATAATTTCCCGGAGGCAATTAAATCAATTACGGGCTGCATTGATCTGTTCTGTCTTCTAACATTTTTTATCGTGATTTCTTTGCGTCTTATTTTGCTAATATCAAAAGATATTCTATCCTCTTCGGGAATTCCAACAATTAAAAATGTTCCTCCCGGTTTCAATATCTCTATTGCATTATCAATAGCTTCCTGCTTTCCACAACATTCAAAAACAACATCAAAGCCATCAGGACTTATTCTGTTTAATGATGCAACAATATCTTCCTTATCGAGATTTCCTATCCAAACAGCACCGGCTTTCTTTGCAATTTCTAAACGATAATCCAATTTATCGGTAACATAAATTTGATTGTGACCGAAAGTTTGTAAAGAAAGCATAGTACCAAGACCAATTGGACCGACACCAAGAATAGCTATTGAATCAATATTTTTTTCTCCATTTAAAAATGATGCGGCATAATAACCTATCGATAAAGGCTCAACTAAAGCAGCCATTTCACCACTTATATTTTGAGGGACAGGATAACAATTTCTTTCAGGCATAATGATATGTTCCGATAAGCAGCCTTCTATTTGTCCGGGACAACCGAGACACTTTTGATTGAGGCAGGTATGCTCTCTCCCTTCCAGGCATTGCGGACATTTACCGCAGGAAACAGCAGGCTCAATGGCAACAATATCTCCTGATTTAACCCTGGTGACTTTATTCCCAACTTCTTCAACTATTGCCGAACATTCGTGACCAATGGTAAAAGGAAACTCAACAACCTGGTCGCCAATATTTCCTTCTTTATAATAATGAATATCGGAGCCGCATATTCCAACAGTATCAATTTTTAAAAGAACGTCATAATCGTTTAACAGGTTTGGCTTTTGGCTTTCTTTAATTTCAAATTTTCCTATTCCGGAAAGAACAACGCTTTTCAATTATAACTCCTTAATATACATACCGTCATCTGATTAGAGATAATAAAGTTTAATAACGTCATAAAATATGAATAGAAAATTATTAATACATAATTAACCATTCATTTTTGAAGAATCATTTTCCTTGATTCTGAGAACTCACCTGCCTGCATTCTATATATATAGGTTCCGCTTGCAAGATGATTTGCATTCCATTGAATTTCATGCTGACCGGAGGGAATGTTTCCTTCAACTAAAGTTTCTATTTTTTCTCCCATTATGTTAAATAATTTTATTGTAACTAATTCGTTGGTTGGCAAATAAAATTTTATTGTCGTTGAGGGATTGAATGGATTAGGAAAATTCTGGAACAACATAAACTTGTCCGGTTTAATTAATTTGTAATCATGCCTAACGGAAACTGTCCCGGCTCCATCACCAACCAGCTCGATCTCATTCATCCGGTTTGTACCGACTCCCACCTGATGAAGAAGTTCAAGATAATTATCACACTCTTCGCCATTAGGCAACTGAAGCTTTTCAGATTCAGGATCATTTCCCATAATGAAAGATGCTATACTATCGGCTGCAACAGGATCCTTTCCTGCTAATAAAATATCGTATTCTGCAGGCTCAAATGTTGGGTTCCAGGCGCCCTCTCCTCCGACAGCATTTTTGATTCCATCAATCACAGCAAGATTTACAGGACGCGCTAAATTCAAATCACATACGGAGCGAGGCAAATGTGTTCTTATATTTCCTCCCTCGTAATGAAGCTTGGAACGAAACCCCTGCTGTGAGGGCATCATATAAAACTGGATTGGAACAGTACCAAACTGGTTCTTTAAAGAATGTGTAACTCCTGCATCATAATGCTGTTTCATCTTCGGAATTGAAACATACACATCAACATCAACAAGTATCTGGTTAAAGATAAAATTTTCATAGAAGAAATGATTTTCTCCCACTTCCTTATTCACGAAATCTGGATAAGGTTCTTTGTTGTTCAGGTTTACCATTTGAGCACCAAGATTCTGCTGCACATCCAAATAACCGAAATTATTATAAGATTCTGCATCCCATAAAGCTTCAACAATATAAATGTCGTTTCCGTTAACACCACTGTCAATAAGCAGTTCACCAACAGCACGAACAACTTCCGGGTGAGTCCACATACATTCTGTGATATCAACTCCCTGCAGACGGGGATCGTTTGCTGAGCCTGAGCCACCTGTGAGATTTATTTTTATTGCAACCTTATCGCCGGCACTTACAACATCCTGTATGCCACCCATAGCATCAAAAAGATGCTGAACTTTCTGCTTTATTTCAGCACGGTTATAATTATCGTGGCGTGTTACACCAACCTGCGAGATGTATTGAGAATTGCCTTCGTGTCCATAACCAAGAATGTTTTGTGATTTTATATAAGGAGCAACAAGAAGCCCGGCAGTAGTTGATCCAAGAGTTCTTAGAAATTTCCGCCTTGAAAATATGTTCCCCGAATCTTCCCCAGGTTTATTCTTTTTCATTTCAACTCCCCTTTAATTACTTCAAAAAAATAATCAACTTACATAAATAAGTTACAACATTTTTCGAATCTTTTAATTACTACTTCAGTAACAAAACCGCAGCTACTGCAGCAAGCACAAACCCAACAATCTTAGAAAATGGTAACCCCCCGCTCATAATCGCCTGGTATATAGCAGGGACAACAATTTGAGCTACAATCATTAAAACTATAAAGGTTCCTATTGTTTGAGGTGTAGCTTTTGCCACCATGCTATTAAATGTAAGCAAGCCGAGAGCGCCAAAAATTCCAGCACCGACTGCCCATATCCATTGTGAATTTCCAAATATCCCGCAGACTGCTTGCAGCGAAAGGGAAAACACATAAAAGTACAATTGTTGCAAAAACAAATGTACCGAGGTTTCCTGTTAAGCCGCTCCTGTTCAAAAACAAAGGCCAGATTCCAAATAAAATCCCCGCAACTATTGATTTAATTTCCAGGCTTTCCAATTAAACTCCTTTTATATTGTTAAACACGACAACTGGTTAGCAAAAAGTTCTCAGGTTGTTAAGCTTTGCCTAACCCATAATATGCTTCATTCCACTTCAACTCTTTTTTGAACTCAGAAATTTTTGTTGAATCATTTATTAATAAGAATTCTACTCCGCACATTTCAGCAAAGTCCTCAAGATACTCAGATGTTAGAGCCTGACTGAAACTTGTGTGATGAGCACCGCCTGCAAGTATCCAAGTGTGTGCTGCAATTTCCAGGTTAGGTTTTGGAACCCACAAAACTCTTGCGACAGGTAATTTGGGGAGAGGTTTTTCAGGAGTAACTGCAGTTACTTCATTAACAATCATACGGAACCTGTTCCCTGTATCTATTATTGATGCATTAATCGCAGGTCCTCTTGGAGTATTAAAAACCAAACGCGGAGGATCGGCTTTTCCTCCGATTGATAAAGGATGAATTTCTAATTTAGGTTTTCCCTGTGCAATCGATTCGCAAATCTCAAGCATATGAGCACCAAGGACCTTATTCTGTTTGGGATTAAAGTGATAAGTATAATCTTCCATAAAAGAAGTTCCACCTTTTAATCCCGATGCTATTACTTTCATAGCACGAACGAGCGCTGCGGTTTTCCAATCTCCCTCAGCACCAAAGCCGTAACCTTCAGCCATTAATCTTTGAACAGAAAGTCCCGGCAGTTGTGAAAGTCCATTCAAGTCTTCAAATGTAGTTGTAAATCCCTTGAAGTTTCCCTCTTTAAGAAATTTCCTTAATCCAATTTCAATCTTTGCAGCTTCAATTAATGATTGACGTTTTTCTCCATTCTTTTTTAAAGAAGGAACCAGTGTGTACTTTTTCTCATATTCATAAATGAGTTTATTCACCTGCGAAGTGGTTGTAGCGTTTACATATTTAACAAGATCACCAACACCATAACCATTAACAGAATAACCAAACTTCATTTGTGCTTCTACTTTATCACCTTCCGTAACAGCAACCTCTCTCATATTATCTCCGAAACGGGCAATCTTTCCTCCCTGCATATCAAGCTTTGCACATGCAGCTCTCATCCATACATTCAATTTTTCGTGAACAGATTTATCCCCCCAATGACCAACAATAACTTTGCGGGATTTATTCATTCTTGTACAAATATACCCGAATTCTCTGTCTCCATGAGCAGACTGATTTAAATTCATAAAGTCCATATCAATACTATCCCACGGAATATCCCGGTTGAATTGAGTATGAAGATGAACAAATGGTTTCTGTAAAATTTTTAATCCTTCAATCCACATTTTTGCGGGAGAAAAAGTATGCATCCAAGTAATTAAACCAATGCATTTAGGAGAATTATTTGCCTCAAGACAAAGTTTATAAATAGAATCGGGAGTTGTTACAAGAGATTTAAAAACAATTTTAACGGGAATTTTATCTAAGCCGGATAATCCTTTTACAATCTCTTTGGAATTTTTTTCAACTTGCTTTAAAGTTTTTTCTCCATAAAGATGCTGGCTCCCTGTAATGAACCAAGCTTCGAAGTTTTTTAGATTTATCATTTTACCTCACCAGTTTTTAACTGCCCATAATATGCATCTTTTCCATGTTTCCGAAGATGATGTTTCTTCAAAATATATTCAGGCAGGTTTGAGAGATTTTGATTCAGCTCTAAACTAAACAGAGCCATTTTTGCAACGCGCTCAAGAACAAGGCTGTTTTTTACTGCATCGTCAGGATCTTTTCCCCAGGTAATTGGTGCATGCCCCGAAATCAATACAGCGGGCATCGTATCTTCATTAATATTCTTAAATCTTTCAATAATGATTTTTCCTGTGTTCAACTCGTAATTTTCTTCAACTTCTTTTTCAGTTAAGAAACGTGTAAGGGGAATTGTCCCATTAAAATTATCTGCGTGAGTCGTACCGAAGCACGGGATTTCTTTGCAAGCCTGTGCAAAGATTGTAGCATACTCGCTGTGTGTATGAGAAATTCCTCCAATGTTCTTAAATGATTTATAAAGTTCAATATGTGTTAATGTATCTGAAGACGGTTTCAATTCTCCTTCAACTACGCTGTTATTCAAATCTACAACAACCATGTCTTTTGCCGTCATCCTTTCATAATCAACTCCACTTGGTTTAATAACAATCAGATTCTTTTTCCGATCAATTCCACTAACATTTCCCCAGGTTAATGTAACTAAACCATATTTTACAAGATCAAGATTTGCTTTTAATACCTGAGTTTTTAATTCATTCAGCATTATTTCTCCATTCTTACTTTATCTCTAATATCCAACAAATCTTTCATAACATTAAACAAATTACCATTCCAGCTTCTAGTTCCAAAGCCGTCATGTAACTGCTTATATATAGCATAAAGTTCTTTGTATATCAAATGATTTTGCTTAACAGGTTCATAAACTTTATTTATCCCGGTTATAACTTTCTGAGCATCTTCTGCATCATCAAACCCGCTTGTTTCTTTACCTGCCGAAACAGCGCCAAAAATAGCAGCACCTAATGCAGGGGTTTGTTCACTCCTGGAAATTTTCATTGGTCGTCCGGTAACATCAGCATATATCTGCATTATCAAAGAACTTTTTACGGCAAGACCTCCGCAATTTATAACTTCACTAATTGGAACTCCATTTTCTTCAATCCGGTCAATAATAGCAAGGGCGCCAAAAGCTGTAGCTTCAATCAAAGCCCGATAAATTTCATGAGGCTGAGTGTGCAAAGTTTGCCCAAGTATCAAGCCGGTTAAACGAACATCTACAAGGATTGTTCTGTTGCCGTTATTCCAATCAAGTGCCATTAATCCGGTTTCACCCGGTTTTAATTCAGATGCGGCTTCTTCCAAATTCTTAAATTTTTCGTCCTGGGTTTTGCCGTATTTTTCAGGAACAAGATTATTGATAAACCAAAGAAAAATATCACCGACAGCAGATTGTCCCGCTTCAATTCCAAAATATCCTTTCATAACAGATTCATTAACAATTCCGCAAACTCCCGGAATATCAGCAAGTTTTTTATCATTTGGAGAAATCATTATATCGCATGTGCTTGTTCCAAGAATTTTGACAAGAGTTCCGGTTTTAATTCCTGCACCGACAGCTCCCATGTGTGCATCAAAGGCACCAACTGCAACAGAAACTCCTGCCTTGCCGGCAGGCAGGTTTGTAGAAAGTCCTAATTTTTCAGCCCATTCTTCAGAAAGAAATCCTGCTCTTTCTTCAGCAGGGTATGCCTTATAATTAATTCTTTTTCTTAATTCACTTAAGCCCGGAGAAAGTTTCTCCAGAAATTTTGCATCCGGTAATCCTCCCCATTGTTGATTATACATTGCTTTATGCCCGGCGGCACAAACACTTCTTTTAAGATTATCAGGTTTTGTATTTCCAACTAAAACTGCAGGAATCCAATCACAAATTTCTACAAAGCTGTAAGCAGAGTTAAAAACTTCCGGGTCTTCCTTTTTGCAATGTAGAATTTTACTCCAGAACCACTCTGAAGAATAAACTCCTCCAATCTTTGCCAGATACTCAGGATGATCTTTTGCTGCTAACTCTGTTATTTGTTGTGCCTCAGCATAGCTTGTATGATCTTTCCAGAGCCAAACCATTGCTGAAGGATTATTTTTAAATCTTTTCTGAAAACAAAGAGGCATTCCTTCAGCATCTACAGGCATTGGACTGCTGCCGGTTGTATCAACTCCAATCCCAATTATGTTCTCAGGCGAAAAATTTTTATCGACAGATTTTGCCTTTTCAATTGCTTCTTTAATTGTTGATTCAATTCCAAGAATATAATCAGCAGGATTCTGACGTGCTAAATTTGGATTGCGGGAATCAACAATTATCCCGCTATCGCCTGAAGGATAATTAAAAACTTGAGTTGAAAGCTCATTGCCGTTTTTAATATCTACTATTAAAGAACGGCATGAGTTAGTTCCAAAATCCAAACCTACAGCATATTTACTCATCTATATATTAAATATTATCATCCGACAAAGTAGAGATAAGCAGCTAGGATTAAGATTAATACAAGAACTGATAAAACAACATCCCGGGCATCCCAGCTTGCACGGGTTTCTTTTTTATGCTCTGCTGTTACCGTTCCGTAAGTAAGTCCGCTCAATCTCTCAAGCGAAGGAGCTTCGGTCATATAACTCACTACTATCATCACAGCAGCAGAAACTAAAAAGATAAGCAAGCTGTAATACTGAAAGAAAATCGTGTTTATTATCCATAAGAAAGATCCTTCATCATAACGAAATCCCTGCACCATCTTTACAGGTGTATCAACTATGAGACGGAAAATTCCCATTGCAAATCCTACGATTAAAGCAGACATACATCCTTTGGCGTTTAACCGTTTCCAAAAAACACCAAAGAAAAAAACAACGAAAATCGGAGGTGCGAGATATGCCTGTATTCCCTGCAGATAATCATACAAACCTTTTCCCCCTCTTATAACAGGGATCCAGAAAATGCCGATTAAAACCATAACGGCGGTTGCCACACGTCCAACCCAGACCAATCTTTCCTGTGATGTTTTAGGACGGAGGCGGGAATAAAAATCAATTGTGAAAAGCGTAGCAGATGCATTGAATGCACCGGCAAGTGAGCTCATCAAAGCGGCAAGTAAACCTGCTACAACAATACCTCGCACACCGACAGGAAGAACATTGGCAACCATTAATGGAAATGCCTGCTGTGCATTATCGCGAATTACATTTCCGTTCGCATCTAAAATTGTCTGCTGTAACGCAGGAATCTTTCCTGATACGGCAAGAGCATAACAAATAATTCCGGGTATAATAAAAATAAATACAGGTGTAAGCTTAAAGAATGCAGCGGCAATTGAACCGCGGCGTGCCTGAGTTTCATTCGGGGCAATAAGTGTACGCTGAACAATGTACTGGTCCGTACACCAATACCACAAACCGATAATAGGCGCACAGAACAACATTCCAACCCACGGATAATTGTCATTAAAATACCACGCCATCTCTGTTGATGTTTTCACAGGTGCCCATGTTCCTTCTAATCCAGCAGGAACAAGAGGCTTCCAAAGATTAAACATTTCGGCTGGTACAATTGCACGAAGCTCTTCCCATCCGCCGAGTGCCTGTAAACCAAAAAATGTAACAAGTGCGGAACCAACAATTAGAATTATTGTTTGGATTGCTTCAGTGTAAGCTACAGCTTCCATTCCGCCGATGATTGTGTACAACCCTGTAATAACAATTACAAGCAATGAACCGATCCAAAAACTATCTAATCCCAAAAGACTCATCTCAGGAAGGAGAACAGCAAATACAACTCCGCCTGCAAAAATACCAACAGCGATTTTCGTTAATACATAAGCAACAAGCGAAATGACTGAAAGAAAAGTGCGTGAACTCGGTGAGAACCTCCGCTCGAGGAATTCCGGCATAGTAAAAACTTTAGAGCGCATATAAAATGGTACCATAACCCAGCCAAGTACAAGCAAGCACCATGCATGCAATTCATAATGGGCAAGTGCAACTCCATCGGTTGTTCCCGATGCGGAAAGACCAACCAAATGTTCCGAACCGATATTGGATGCAAAGATTGATGCACCCACAATAAACCAGCCCATACTTCTTCCTGCAAGGAAAAAAGATTCGGATGTTTTCTTAAGTTTTTTTGATGACCA
>MGZZ01000175.1:35920-52428 GCA_001802795.1 Ignavibacteria bacterium GWC2_36_12
AATGCGCTCATGGAAATTTCTCCTGTTATTTAGTTGAGAACCGATAAATAGTAGTTTGATGATAAGTTTCACCAGGCTTCAAAACGACTGAAGGAAACTCAGGCTTATTTGGTGAATCGGGGTAATGCTGAGTTTCAAGACAAAGTGCTGTTCTGTGTTGATAGACTACTTCGTCTTTTCCTTCAATTGTACCATTAAGAAAATTTCCCGAATAAAATTGTAATCCCGGTTGATCACTTAGTATTTCCATAAATCTTCCGCTCAGGGAATCATAAAGACTTGCAACTTTTCTAACACTGCCATCAGTATAGTTATTTAAAACCCAGTTATGATCATAACCCTTTCCGAATTCAAGTTGAACGTCTTTATCATTAATATGCAAGCCAATAGCTGTTGGTTTACGGAAATCCATTGGTGTATTTTCAACAGGAGTAATTTCGCCTGTTGTTATCAAAGTCTGGTCTACCGGAGTAATAGAATCAGCATCAATAAATAACTCATGATCAAGAATAGTATTATTAAAATCTCCTGTTAAATTGAAATATGAATGATGAGTCGGGTTCAGGATCGTTGCCTTATCCGTTGTACCATCATATTTTATTTCGAGTTCATTATTATTTGTCAAAGTATAAACAACAGAGATTGTAACAGTCCCGGGATAACCTTCTTCGCCATCAGGACTAATTAATGTAAGTTTCAGTGATGGTCCCGATTCATTTTCCACAGGCTCTGCATTCCAGATTGCTTTATAAAACCCGGTAGTTCCGCCGTGCAAATGATTTTCACCATCGTTAACAGTTAATTGATATTCCTTTCCATCCAACATAAATTTGCCTTTATCAATCCTGTTGCCATACCGACCCACTGTTGTGCCAAAAAATGATCTGTCATTTATGTAACCATTTAAGGAATCGAATCCGGTAACTATATCGGCAAAATTTCCATTTCGATCCGGAATCGTTAGAGAAACCAGAATTGCTCCATAGTTTGTTATTTTGGCTTTAACACCTTTTTTATTGACTAGGGAATATATATCAATCTCTTTTCCATTTATAGAACCAAATTCTTCTTTTTGAATAGAAGAACTATTTTCTGCTTGTTTGTTACAATTAATAGAGCCTACAAGCAGGATTGAAAATAAAACAAAAGAAAAAAATACTTTATTATGCATGTTACGGTTGACCTTGATGTTTTTTATAAATTAAAAATAGCATTTATTTTACAGAAAATTTATAAATAGTTTTTTGCCTGTAAGTTTCTCCCGGTTTTAACATAACAGAAGGGAATTCCGGATTGTTTGGAGAGTCGGGAAAATGCTGAGCCTCGAGACAAAGCCCTGACCTGTTCTTATATATAATTCCCTTTTTTCCTTTAATCCCATCAAGAAAATTTCCCGAATAAAATTGCAGTCCCGGCTGATTTGTAAAAACCTCTAAAAGTCTTCCCGAGACTAAATCATAAACAGAAGCAGCTTTTCTTATCCTTGAATTGTAATTATTCAATACCCAGTTATGATCATATCCTTTTGCACCTTTCAATTGTTCATCTTCTTTATCAATATAAAGTCCTACAGGGTGCGGGGTAGTAAAATCCATTGGTGTACCTTTAGCGTCACACAATTCTCCCGTTGGAATGCGTAGCTCGTCAACAGGGGTAAATTTGTCGGCATCTATTTGTAATTCATGATTCAATATTGTTTTGGTAAAATCGCCGGTTAGATTAAAATAAGAGTGATGTGTCGGATTCAGAATTGTTGGCTTGTCCGTTTTCCCCTCATAATTTATTATAAGCTCATTTTCTTCAGTAAGAGTATAAATAATTACCATAGAAAGAGTTCCGGGATAACCCTGTTCGCCATCCCTGCTAACATAGGTAAGTTTAAGACAAGGTCCCGATTCATCTACATAAGGTTCAGCACGCCAGATTACATTGTAAAAACCGGTCTTGCCTCCGTGTAAGTGATTTTCTCCTCCATCATTAATTACGAGGTTATATTCCTTCCCGTCCAATTGAAATTTACCTTTAGCAATACGATTTCCGTATCTTCCAACTATAGCACCAAAATATGAGTTATCGTTTATATAGTCTTTTAGCGTATCATACCCTAAAACTACGTCCTCAATTTTATCTTTCTTATCTCTAACAAATATGTTTTTTACAATTGCTCCATAATTGATTATATGGACTTCCGTTTCAGCCTCATTCCTAAGAGAATAAAGAAAAATTTCCCTTCCATCAGAAAGTTTTCCGAATAATGTTTGTTCAATCATCTGGCGCTTCCGGATTGTTGGATAAGAATTGGTTTCTGGTACTAAAAGAGATCCTGGTCCTCTTCTCTGTATGTTACCGTTGATCTCACTCATTTTTTAACATAGTAACAGAATGATTTTATTTTTTAGTAGGCTAATTTATAATATTCATTTCATAATAGCATTATTCCCTGCCAAAAAATTTTTGAATGTTTGTGCATAGCCCAAAGTACAAATTCTAAAAAAACTGTTGAAACTAAACTTTTTTATAGTTATGTTTTCGTTTGGATGGGGGAAATACTCTCTTCTTCTCCCCCATTCAGATTTGGTAGGTGTTATTTAGGGCATAAATATTTTTAACAAAAATAGAACACCTATTTATGCTGAGAAAACTCGGGTCTTCGCTAATTGAAATGGGCAAGGTTAGGCCAGAAACATACTTGTCTCCCCTGAAAGGTTTCTTCCCAAGATTACCGAATGTAAAGGTAAATAATCTCTTTTCAGCAAAAAAAGATAGTAAGAATGTAATAATAGTGGAATCATATTTGAAGGAGTGGTTCTATAGGTGGTATCTCAAACATTATTTTCTCAGTATTCATGTGGATAAAAACAAAATAAATTTTTAGCCAAAAAGGAAAATAGTATGATGAGTTGTCAAACAAACTGCTATTATCTGGGGAGAAAGTTTACGTTGTTTATTTTCTGTTTAACTCTTTCCGTATGTCAACTAATTTACACACAAGACCGCGACGACACCCTTTCAACGGAGGCTCTCAAGCAATTGTCGCTTGAAGAGCTAATGAATATTGACATTACAATTGTATCTAAACAATCAGAACCGTGGTTTGAGGCTCCTGCATCAGTGTATATAATTACAAATGAACAAATCAAACGTTCCGGGGTAAAAAGTATCCCTGAAGCACTCAGACTCGCTCCAAACCTGAGTGTTGCACAAGTAAACTCAAGCCAGTGGGCAATCAGCGCACGCGGATTTAATAATGTACTTGCCAACAAACTTTTAGTTATGATTGACGGTCGCTCGGTTTATACACCTCTTTATGACGGAGTGTTTTGGGATGTAAATGATGTGCTGCTTGAAGATATTGATCGCATCGAAGTAATTAGCGGACCCGGAGGTAATTTGTGGGGCGCAAATGCTGTTAATGGAATTATTAATATAACGACTAAAAATTCAAAGGAAACAAAAGGATTATTTGTAGAAGCCGGTGCAGGAAATGAGAGGCGTGGTCTTGGCAGCTTGCGATACGGAGATCAACTTAACAATAATATTTATTACCGGCTATATGGAAAGGCTTTTGACAATGGCAGCACTGTACTTACCAATGGTTCAGATGCTAACGATGCATGGGCTATGAGCCAGGGAGGATTTCGGCTCGATTGGGATCAGAATGAAAACAATCTTTTCAACCTGCAATCAGACTACTACAATGGCGTATAAACTGACTGACTGGTGGCTCCTTAATTGTGGCTACACTTTTCTGAGAAAAAATCTTTCAATTAAATCTGATAGTCAGGATCTCAATAAAGCAACTGCAGAAAGCGATGACCCTGAAAACCGGTTCCAGGTTCAATCTTCAATGGATCTATTTCAGAATTTACAATTCGATTTTTTAATCAGGTTTGTTGATGAATTACAGAACAGGTATGTACCGAGCTACGTAAGTATGGATGTGAGGCTGGGATGGAAATTAACCGAACAACTGGAATTGAATATAGTCGGTCAAAACCTGCTCGATAACCGTCATCCTGAGTTTGTGCCTTCGTCTCCATCGCCTCGCCAGATTGAGAGGAGTGTTTACGGAAAAATTTCATTTCCTCTATAAGGTTATTTAGTTAATATGGTAAAAAGAATCTTACATAAAATAACAGGAAAGTTTTTCTCCTTGTGGAAATTACACATACTAATTTTTGCAGCAACTTTTATATTCTTTAATACGTGTTCCTATCCGCAAATTCAGAAAGAGATTGAGCACAAGCTTAAAGCAGCATATCTTTTTCACTTTCTCCAGTTTGCAGAATGGCCTGATTCCGTTTTCGAAAATGAAAAATCACCGATTATCCTTGCTGTACTTGGAAAAGATCCCTTTGGAAAAATTCTCGATGAGACTGTGATGTCTGAAAAAATAGGCGACCATCCAATTATTATAAAACGGTTCCAATCTTTTAACCAACTTGACTTCTGTCATGTTTTATATATCTGTTCTTCAGAGAAATATACTTTCAGAAATATATTAAAACATATTGGGGAGTCTCCGGTTTTAACAATAAGCGACATAGATGGTTTTAGTGAACAAGGAGGAAATATCAGTTTTTATCTTGAAGAAAATAAAGTTCGCTTTGCAATTAACATGCAAACATTAAAACAGGCTGATCTTAAGGTTAGTTCTAAATTACTCCGTCTTGCAAAAATTATTAACCCGATATGAAGTTTTTTGAATACAAACCTATTCGTTCAAAATTAAAATTAGTGATTATTTCCACTTGTGTTTTAACAGTCATCCTGGTTTTTGCCGGTTTTTTTACTTATGAATACGTTACCTTTAAAAAAATACTCATCGATGATCTTTCAACAAAAGCAGATTTAATAGCGGAGAACAGTAATGCGGCATTAACATTCAGAGATTACACGGATGCTACGCGTATTCTCAACTCACTTGTTTCACAGCCTCACATAACTGCTGCAGCTATTTATGACAAAAACAAAACGATATTTGCCTCCTATACGCGGGAAGGACAAGAAGAAGTTTTTCCTGCAAAACCTTTATCATCCGATACATCACTGTTCAACGATGATGCAATAGTTGTTTATAAAGCAATTATTTTAAGCGGCGAACAGATTGGCACTTTGTATTTAAGCAAGGATTTAGCTAGCCAGAAACAAAGATTCTGGTCATATTTGGAAATAGCCCTCCTGGTACTCATCGGATCTCTTACAGCAGCTTACGTAGTTGCAAATATACTTGCAAAAAATATCTCCGCACCAATTATAAGCCTTGCCGAAACCTCTAAAAAAGTATCGCAGCAGAAGGATTATTCTATTCGCGCAGCAAAAATAAGTAATGATGAAACAGGCTTTTTAGCAGATTCTTTTAACCAAATGTTGGTTCAAATACAGGAACGTGATGCTGATCTTCATAAAACTTATGAAACTATTCAGGATGCAGAGAAAAGATACAGAACAACCCTGGATCATATGTTAGAAGGTTGCCAGATTATTGGTTTCGATTGGAAATATCTTTACCTGAACGATGTTGCTATAAAACACAGCCGCAGTACAAAAGAAGAATTGATTGGAAAAACGATGATGGATGTGTATCCCGGTATTGAAAATACAGAGATGTTTCAATATATGAATCTCTGTATGAAAGAACGGACTCCTAACCAGATGGAAAACAAATTTGTTTATCCTGATGGTGAAAAAAAGTGGTTTACGTTAAGCATCGAGCCTGTACCGGAAGGAATTTTTATCCTTTCAGAGGATATTACTGAAAGAAAAAAATTACAGGAAGAACTGAACAAGCATCACGAACAGCTAGAGGAACTTGTAAAAGACCGAACGTCTCAGTTAGAAGCTGCGAACAAAGATATGGAATCATTCTCCTATTCCGTTTCACACGATTTGCGCGCCCCGCTCCGTGCTGTTAGCGGTTATGCCAGAATGTTGGAACAAGATTATAGTAACATTCTTGATAAAGAAGGGAATCGCCTGCTTGGTGTAATACAGAACAATGCGAAAACCATGGGTTCATTAATTGACGACCTGTTGGCTTTATCAAGGTTAGGAAGAAAAGAAATAAGAAAATCACTTATAGACATGACGAAATTGACGAAAACTGTACTCCAGGAGATAAATAAAATAACAAGTAATAATGCTGAAGTAAAAATCAACAAGCTTCATCCTGTAATGGCTGATAATTCCCTGATGAGCCAGGTAATGACTAACTTACTTTCAAATGCAATAAAATATTCATCTAAAAAAGAAAAGCCTGTCGTTAAAATAAGTTCAGAGGAAAAAGATGGACAGTTTATTTATTCTGTATCCGATAACGGAGCAGGTTTCGATATGCAATATGCGCAAAAGCTGTTCGGTGTTTTTCAGCGTCTTCATGCAAGCCACGAATTTGAAGGAACAGGAGTAGGGCTTGCAATTGTCCACCTTTTAATCCGGAAACATGGTGGAAACGTTTGGGCTGAAGGAGAAGTAAATAAAGGAGCAACATTTTATTTCAGTTTACCTGCTGAAAGGGCGGGTTAACTAATAAAAGATAATTTAATTTAAAAGGATCTAAAGACTATGGAAAACAAAGGAGTAGAAATTCTTCTTGTTGAAGACAACCTGAATGACGCAGAGCTAACCGTTCGAGCTTTGCGCAAAAACAACATTACAAATGAATTAATCCATTTAAAGGATGGGGCTGAGGCACTTGATTTTATTTTTGGAACAGGTTCTTATAAGGGAAGGGATATTAATAATAGACCAAAAGTAATTCTTCTCGATTTAAAAATGCCCAAGGTTGACGGCATCGAAGTGCTGAGAAGAATAAAAGAAAACGATCTGACAAAAAAAATTCCTGTTGTAATACTTACTTCATCGAAGGAAGATCCGGATATTCGTACCTGTTATGAACTTGGTGCAAACAGTTACATAGTTAAGCCTGTTGAATTCGATAACTTTCAAAAAGCTGTATCAGACCTAGGACTTTATTGGTTGCTTCTTAATCAAACTACCGGATAATTTGAAAATTCATGAATAAAACTATAAGAATTCTTCATCTTGAAGATTTACCTACTGATGCCGAACTGGTAAGCAGAGAACTCAAAAAAGGAAAGATCCGGTTTGAAGGATTGGTTGTTGACAACAAGAATGATTTTATAAAAGCACTTGAAGAATTCTCGCCCGATATAATACTGTCAGATCATAACCTTCCAACACTCAATTCAATTGATGCACTCAGAATAGTCAGGGATAAAGGATTAAAGATTCCTATTATTCTTGTTACTGCAGCTATGTCGGAAGAATTTGCCGTTAATGTAATGAAAGGTGGTGCGGTCGATTATATATTAAAGGACCGGCTGCAACGTTTGCCCGCGGCAGTTATAAGCACAATGGAAAAATTTCGGTTAGAAAATGAACGACAAGAATTTTTAGATGACGTTATTAAGAATGAAGCTCTTTTAAAAGAAACAGAAAGTTTAGCTCACATAGGCAGCTGGCAATCCGATCTATTAAATGGAATTACCAAATGGTCGGAAGAGACATATAGAATTTTAGGATATCAGTCAGGGGAAATTATACCCTCATTTGAAAACTTAGTAAAGTCTGTGCATCCGGAAGACAAAGACTATGTAAAAAAAATCTCGGCAGATATATTAATCGGCTTAAAGTCCCGGAAATTTAACTTCAGAATTATAGGGAAAGACGGAGCCATTAAGCATATTCGCTCGGAACTTTTGATTGAAAGAAACGAAGAAGGCTTCCCGATAAAAATTACAGGTTTCAACCAGGATGTTACGGAAACCAGTTTAGCCGTAGAGGAATTAAAATCATCTCGAGAACAACTAAGAGCACTTGCAGCATATCTTCAAAACGTAAGGGAAGAGGAAAGAACAGCAATTGCACGGGAAATACACGATGAACTCGGACAGGTGCTTACATCTTTAAAAATGAATCTTACCTTAATGGACAAAACTATATCATCAAATGAAACTATTTCAAACAAAAAAGAACTGAGTGATGAAATCAGTTCTATGAAGATGATTATAGATAATAGTATTAAAAGGATAAAAAAGATTATTACAGAACTGAGATCCGAAGTTCTCGACAATCTTGGTCTGATACCTGCAATTGAATGGCAAATAGAGGAGTTTAATAAGAAGAGTGGAATCGATGTTGGTTTTAATAACCTGTGTGGAGAAGTCGCTCTGAACAAAGATATTTCTATTGCAGTGTACCGTATACTGCAAGAAGCACTGACAAATGTTGCCCGGCATTCAAAGGCTTCAAAAGTAAATGTCAAGATTGAAAAAAAAGGAGATCATTTTAAAATAGAAATTGAGGACAACGGGGTTGGACTTAAAAGTGAACCGTCAAAAGAATCAAAGAGCTTTGGTGTTTTAGGGATGAGAGAAAGAGCAATTATTCTTGGGGGAGATTTTACAATAGAAAATGTTGACCCAAGCGGTGCAAAAGTAGTTGTTAATATTCCTCTCGAAAAAGCTCAACTTGTATAAGGATTCAATACAACTATAAATGCGGATCCTTCTCCTTTTTTACTTTTTACTAAAATATCTCCATTCAGTAATTCCACATATTTTTGAGTTAAAGCCAATCCTAAACCATTCCCTTCATATTTTCTTGAATATCCGGAGGATTCCTGTGTAAATGGCTTAAATAAATTTGGTAAATATTCTTCCGCTATTCCCGAACCCGTATCAATTACCTCGATATACATTTTTTTATCATCATTATAAATATGAACATCAATCTCTCCCTGATCAGTATATTTTATTGCATTATCGACCAGGTTATCTATAATCT
Source organism: Ignavibacteria bacterium GWC2_36_12 (assembly GCA_001802795.1). Lineage (GTDB taxonomy): Bacteria > Bacteroidota > Ignavibacteria > Ignavibacteriales > Ignavibacteriaceae > RBG-16-34-14. The sequence continues at coordinate 44,729 of MGZZ01000175.1, forward strand.
GATCTATTAAATACTCATCGGTATTTATTTTTTCATCTTCAATATCATATTTGATTGTAACTTTTAATTCTTTGCCCTCGATTTCTTTTTCATGTCTTTGTATTATATTCTCCACCAGAGCCTTAAGAGCAATAGCTCTATTAGAAACCGAGAATGTACCGGTACTTACAGTTGCCATATTAAGGATAAGCTCCATTGTACGGATAAGTCTTTTGCCGGCTTCTTCTGTGCTGCTTAACAGCATTTTCATCTCATCATCAAAATTATCTTTCATTTCTTCATTAATTAATTTTGAAAGATTAGTCAATGTATTTAAAGGCGTTCTTACTTCGTGCGACATTTGCGCTATGAACTCGGTCTTAAGCCTATCCGATTCTTCTGCAAGTTTTTTTGCTTCAATTAATTTTTGCTGGGCTAATTTTTTTTCGGTTATGTCATCAATAGTTCCCTCATAATATAAAACTTCGCCGTGATCTCCCTTTATAGCTTTGGAATTTTCCATTATATGAATTTGTTTCCCATCCTTACTTACCCAGGTTGTTTCGAAACCAATAACTTCTCCCCCATTTTTCATTATTTCTTTAAACTTTTCCCGTTCTTCCTGATTTATAAAGCCTTCATTCTTCAAATCTCTTTTTCTTAATTCATCAAGAGAAGAAAAACCAAGTATCTTTATTAATGCAGGATTAGCAACAATAATTTCTCCTTCAGGTGTGCTTCTGTATATGCCAACAGGAGAATTCATAAACAAGTTTCTGAAACGTTCTTCACTATCCTCCAAAGCCTTTTCTACTATTTTTCTTTCTATACGTTCTTTATATTCATCAACTGCTCTTTTAATAGCGGGAACGAGTTTTATTAGTCTATCCTTTAAAATATAATCGGTCGCTCCTTTTTTAAGTAACTCTACAGCAAGTTCTTCCCCAATGGTTCCGGTAACAAATAGGATTGGAATATCCCGTAATTTAGTTCTTATTATATCTAATACTTCAAACCCATCATTAAACAAGGGTAATCTGAAATCACATAAGAAAATATCATAACTTTCATTTTCAATTGCGGATAACAAATCACTCTTATTAGAAATGAACTTGATTTCACAATTAACCAGCTCCCTTCTTATATGATTATGAATTAATTCTGCATCAAGCGGATTATCTTCAACGTGTAGTATTTTTAAAGGTTTACCCATTTCAACCCAATTTATTAAATCATTATTTTTTTCAAAATTCAAATTGGTGCTTCATTAATTAAAGCCCAGAATATTCCAATTTGTTTAATGGTTTCTATGAACTTGTCGAAGGTTACAGGTTTAACAACATAAGCGTTAGCGCCAAGATTATAACTTTCTGCAAGATCCTTTTCTTCACGTGAAGAAGTAAGCATCACAATAGGAATAGTTTTCAAATTTTCATCAGCTCTTACCTGCTTCACTACCTGCAAGCCGTCGAGCTTCGGCATTTTCAAATCGAGAAATATTACTGTAGGCTTCCCCTGATCCCGCTCACTAAATCTGCCGCCATAATACAAGTAATCTAATGCTTCTGCGCCATCCTTTACGTGTACTATATCAATATTGGATCCTTCCAAAGCCAGGAACATAAGTTCTGCATCTTTCGGGTTATCTTCCGCAAGTAAAATTATTTTAGAATTTTCCATTTCCTACTCCTTTATAGTTAACAAAATTCAATATAAAGGTAATGAAAAAAAGAAAGTTGCCCCTTCTCCTTCCTTGCTTTTAGCCCAAACTTTGCCGTTATGCTTTTCTATTATTTTCTTAACAGTGGCTAAACCAATTCCTGTGCCGGGGAAATCCCCGGTATCGTGCAAACGCTGAAAAACGCCGAAAAGTTTACTGTAATAATTCATATTAAATCCAACCCCATTATCTTTAATAAAAATAACATGTATTTTATCATATTTTTGAGAGCCAATTGTTACCACAGGATTAGCCGTCTTTGAAGTAAATTTGACTGCATTGGAAATTAAATTTACGAGAACTACTTTTATTAATGTATAATCTCCATATACCTCAGGTAATTCATCGGTTATCCACTCAACATTTTTCCCTTCGAGACCGTGCTGAATATTCTGGATAACCTGATGTACAGCCTCGTTAAGATTTAACTTGGTTTTGTTTAACTCTGCTTTGGCAGTCCTAGAGAATGTCAAAAGATCATCAATTAAATTCCCCATATCTTTTGTTGATTCTTTAATGAGATTAAAATACCTGAGGTTTTCTTTATCAAGCTTTTCACTAATGTTTTTATGCAGTATATCAAGAAAACCGTTTATATGCCTTACAGGTGCTCTTAAATCATGAGACACTGTATAAGTGAACGATTCGAGCTCCTTATTTACAGCCTCGAGCTTAACATTTAACTGCCTGGTTTCTTCTTCAGCTTTCTGGCGGACAAATAGTTCTTTTTTTATAAGAAAGTAAAGGATAGAGATAATAGTAAGAACAACCAGAATCAGGGTTGAAAAAGTAATAATATTAGATTTAAAATTAAATTCTTTTTCCTGGTATAAATTTTTCAGCTCAGCCTGTTCATAATTTTCTACTTTTTTAATAACGCTTCTTATGCTATCCATTATTGCTTCCCCATTGCCGGAAATAATTAATGCCTGACCATCATTCTCTTTCCCGGAAGTAATCAACTGTTCATCGAGCTTTAGTCTTTGTTCCAAAAGTATTTGAAGTGTATCTAAATAATTTCTTATAAATATATCTTCCCCGGCTAATAACCGGAGACTATTTAACCTCGAACGAACATTTTCGGCAGAAGTCGGATACTGTGCAATAAAGAAATCATTTCCTGTTATTACAAATCCACTTGTTCCAAGTGCAATGTCTTTAATATCCGAAACAATCACTTCTATCTCGGTTAAAGTCTTGTGCTTCAACTCTATTTTTTCTGTTGCGCCGATGTATCTTAAACTATTGTTGAATGACACTATGCTTATAATTATAATTGCGCTGAATGCTAAAGCAAACCCTCCCCAGATTTTTTTATAAAGCGGAACAGCCATGTTTAATTCTTTTAAACTCTTTAGCCTGGTAACTTCATCAGATAACATTAGCAACAGAGTACTGATCCCCGTTAAAAGAAAACACGTTGCAGTATTAATAGCCATAGGAATAAAACTGCCGACATAAATAATTGATCTACCCAGGAAATATCCGGATAAAAAGAATAATCCTAAAGAGATAACAACTATAGAACTAACCATACTTACATTTTCAAAAAGTCTGTGCTTAGATCTTATAGTTATGAAAAGCGTAGAAACGGCTGAAAGGAAAAAGGCTAATGCAGTATAAAACGACATTTCCCCAACAGGAACTCCTGCAATTTTACCTCCTTCAAATTTAAAAAATAAAAAATCTATGTTAAGACTTATTAAACCGGAATAGACAAGCAAATAAATGAAAGACATCAATATTACTATTGAAATACCGGTTTTTATTATTAGATTTTTGAAAGGAGGTTCCCCCGGTATGGATAGAATTGAAATACTAAGTATAATAAATAGTAGCGCAGTGTTTGGAGCCATCGGGACATATTCACTGCTTATCCCCTTCAACAAATCCGCCCCGGTAAACCAGCCGATAAAAGCAGAGATACTAACTATCAATACAATACCAGAACTAATATTTATTAAACTTTTAATATTAGCTTTTAGCATTATAACTAAATCTGTTTTTTATTTTTCAGTAATGTTGCCACCGTATATTGATTAATTTAAGACTAAATAATTTACAAAACAAAACTTTGTATAAGGCAATAAGTTACAAATTGTTTCTTCATCCTCTTCATTACTTCAGCTTGAACTGGATAGGAATTTTCATACTGACATTCACAGGCTTTCCTCTCTGTTTACCCGGAATAAATTTAGTATTTTTTATAGCGTTAAGTGCTGCTTCATCCAATTGAGCAAATAGACTTTGGAACACTTCTGCATTAATTACATTTCCTTCCTTATCGATTATAGCAGAGATTATTACTTTACCTTCAATACCTGCCCTTCTTGATAATTCAGGATAATATAATTTGTTTAATATAGCTGCCATACCGCCGAAAGGTTCCGGATACTCTTCGACAACAATAAATATTTCATTCTCATCTTCAACTATTCTTTCTTTTTGTTTATCTGGCACTTTTGTGAATTCTTCATTATAATCTATACTCACATCATCAAAAACTACATCTTCGATATCATTAGCTACAGCAATTTCGGGTATAACTGGTTTTGGAAGATCGGGCGGTTTGTCCGGCTGATCGGTTCGTTCTATGTTTTCTACCATTATAATTTCCGAATCGGTAGATTTAAGAACTGTACTCTTAGAATTCTCGGGAGCTAATTTAAAAGCGATTATTATGAAGAGCAGCGAAAGCACAAGACTGATTTTAATATAGGTAGGATATTTACTCCTAAGATCTGCACGGTAGTTTTTTATTGCTGGCATGACTTTTCTCCTCCACTAGTGATTAATTCTGTTTCGAATCAAACAGGAGTTTTACCAGAGGATTGTTATTTAAGTTCCGGGGAATGTTGATTTTGGTTTCCCTACGTTTTTATAAATTACTCCGTAGGAAATTCCATCTTATTAAACAAAAAACTCTTAAAACAAATTGTCTTAAGGGTTACGTATGGGCCCAGATGACTTTCCCAAAGGGATCTCTTAGGGAGAACCACCGACCCCGCTGATTATGAGATATACGAGAATCTTCAAACTTAAACTGATCTCAAATTACTTATCAGATTAAAAAACCGTTGACTTAAGATCTCGATTTTATTCCGATTGACATTTGAGTAGCAACATCATATTTTAATTACTAAGAACGCTTTGTTTAGTTTTTCGTCTAAAAAGAAGATATACTCTCCCAGTTTAATTATTACTTTAGATTTATTTTAGGTGTTGCAATGAACCAATCAGTAACGATTGAAGAATTAAAAAAGATTATTGCCCTGCGAGATCTGCCTGATGAGCACCTTGAATGGATTTTAGCTCATTCAGAATATGAAGAGTATGAGGATGGTGATATTCTTTACAAAACCGGAGATGTAATTGAGGCAATGGCATTCCTCCTGGAAGGAAAAATCTACTTTTATTTGAATGTAAACGGAAAGCTTGTTTATTACTTCAGTTTTGAAAATGATGATCATTCCGGTGGCGTGACCGGGCTTCTGCCGTACTCAAGGATGCGTTCATCTCCCGGTAATTCTTGCGCAGTCGGAAAAGTACGTTTAATCAAGCTGCATAAGAAATATTTTCAAGAGCTGGAACAGCTTAACCCCGATTTTACCCAACGCCTGATTGGTTATATGACTGAGAGAGCCCGCTCTTTTGCAACCACACAATTGCAGCATGAAAAAGTTAGTGCTCTTGGAAAACTTGCTGCCGGAATTGCACACGAAATGAACAATCCTGCAGCTGCAATTAATAGAATATCAGCTGAGCTGAATAAAAGATCGAAACAAAACTATGAGCTAACAGAAGAATTACTGAAACATAATATCAATCCAGGGCTTATCCGGAATATCCGGGAAATAGCACAAAATAAGGAAGATAATCGTTTCGCAAAAACTAAATTCACTCCGCTTCAACTTATTCAAAAGGAAGATGAACTGAACGAATGGCTAAATAAAAAAGGCTCTAATGGCAGGAATGAAATGGCAGAAACATTTGCGGAGGCAGGTTTTTCACCAGACGATCTTGAAAAAATTATCCTTGATGTCCCTTATGATGCCTTTCAAAATATACTTGACTGGTTTGAAAATTTACTGAGCTCAGAACTATTAATAAAAGATCTTGAAAATGCTTCAGATCGTATTACGATGCTGGTAGGCGCTATCAAATCCCATGTTCGGATGGATAGGTCGGGAGATCTCCATAGCACAAATATTCATGAAGATCTGGAAAATACTCTATTACTTCTGGGATATAAAATTCGTGATAAAAATATACAGGTCAAAAAAAAATTCTGTGAAGATATGTCGGAAGTTGATGCTTATATCGGAGAGTTAAACCAGGTCTGGACAAATATAATCGATAATGCCATTTATGCCGTTCCGCAAAACGGTGAACTTGAAATCGAAACAGAGTGCGACAAAAAGGATATAACTGTAAGGATTACTGACAATGGCGAAGGGATTCCTAAAGAAATATTATCCCGTATATTTGATCCCTTTTTCACAACAAAAAAAGTTGGAGAAGGAACAGGAATAGGACTTGACATTGTAAAGAATGTAATCACCCGGCATAACGGTGAAGTAAAAGTAAATTCTATACCCGGTAAAACTGAATTTATTATCAGGATACCAGTTTCTCAAAACATAATAAAAAAAGAATAGAAAGATGAAACTTCCATTCATTATAATAACCGATGATGACACCCAGGTGTTAAGAGCCATACAGCGGGATGTTCGAAATAAATTCCGAGAAGAGTACAAAGTACTTGCTATAGAATCTGCTGTTGAAGCTCTCGGAGCCGTAAAAGAATTAGAATTAAAAAATGAAACCGTAGCACTTTTTATTTCCGATCAGCGGATGCCTGAAATGGAAGGCACCGCATTTTTGGATAAGGCAAAGGACATCTTTCCTGATGCAAAAAAAGTATTGTTAACTGCTTACTCCGATATTGAAGCCGCAATAAAAGCCATTAACACTTTAAAATTAGATTACTACCTGCTTAAACCCTGGAGCCCTCCGGAAGAAAAACTTTACCCGGTTATAACTGATCTTCTTGAGGATTGGCAGAATAGCTTTACCCCTGAGTTTGAAGGAATAAAAATAATTGGCTATCAATGGTCCCCTTTGTCTCATAGAATAAAAGATTTTTTAACCGGTAATTTAATTCCGTATAAGTGGTTTGATGTAGAAGTAAATAAAGAGGCTGCGGAATTAATAAATATTCATAAAATTGAAACGGATGAATTGCCGGCAGTTTTATTTGAGGATGGGGCTTTATTAAAAAGCCCTACTGAGATTGCTATAGGAGAAAAAATCGGATTGAAATCAACTGCATCACAGGAACTTTATGATGTAGTAATTATTGGTGCAGGACCGGCAGGTTTAGCTGCTGCTGTCTACGGCGGTTCTGAAGGATTGAGAACACTTATGATAGAAAAGAAGGCTCCCGGCGGACAAGCCGGTACGAGCTCAAGGATTGAAAATTATCTCGGATTTCCATCAGGGCTTTCAGGCTCAGATCTGACCAGGAGAGCTTTAACTCAGGCGTTAAGATTCGGAGTTGAGATTCTTTCACCCTGCCAGGTTATTGATATAAATACTAAGGACAATTATAAAATTTTGTCTCTTTCCAACGGACCTGAAATAAAAACCCACACAATTATAATATCAACAGGAGTTGATTATAGAACCCTTGATGTTAAGGGAATAAATGAACTATCGGGTGCCGGAGTTTATTACGGTTCGGCAACAGCAGAGGCGCATTCGTGCAAAGATAAAAATGTTTTTATTGTGGGTGGAGGCAACTCTGCCGGGCAGGCAGCAATGTATCTTTCAGGTTTTGCTAAAAATGTTTTTATAGTAATCAGGAAAAGCTCTCTTGATTCAACAATGTCACGTTACCTGATTGATCAGATTAATATAACAAATAATATTTCCATAATGGCTAATTCTGTAGTTGCTGAAGGAATAGGAAAGAACAGGCTTGAATGTATAACTATAAAAA
>MGZZ01000176.1:0-15050 GCA_001802795.1 Ignavibacteria bacterium GWC2_36_12
GAATTGGAAAGTCTCGATGAACCTAACTGGAACAGAGTGAGCAGCGAATTATTTAAGAAATAAAAAACTTATTTCGAAACTGTCATTCTGAATCTACCTGTCGGTAGACAGGTTTATTTCAGAATTTAAATTCATTAAAGACCCTGAAATGAACCTGCCTGACGGCAGTCAGACAATGATTTATGAAAACATTTATTGTCTCAATAGTTTTTGTTCTATCAATCAGCTTATTCCCTCAATCCAATCCGCCAAAGACAGTTGATTATGTCGATCTGAAAAAGTACGTGGGCTTATGGTACGAGATTGCAAAAATACCGAACAGTTTCCAGGACCAATGTGTAAAAGGAACAACAGCAAAATATTCTATTAAAGAGAATGGTGAAATTTTAGTTGTAAACTCATGCATAGATGAAGATGGTGAGACTGACGATGCAGAAGGAGTTGCAAGAATTGTTGATAAAAATTCCAATGCAAAACTCGAAGTAAGTTTTGTCAGCTTTCTTGGCTGGCGACCATTCTGGGGAGATTACTGGATAATAGGGCTTGATGAAAATTATAAATGGGCAGTAGTCGGCACGCCAAGCAGAAAATACGGCTGGGTGTTAAGCCGCTCTCCTCAACTCGGTAAACAAACAATAGACATGATTTTCCAAATCTTAAAAGACCAAGGATATAACCCGAAAGATTTTGTAATCAGCCCGCAATAATATTTTTTAAGGGAACCTCGCCTGTTTCAACAGGAACTTATTTTGAAATAGACTAAACTATGCATGAAAACTTCACTATCGGATAAATCACACATCCCTGTACAATATAGTAGAATAAAAAGATCCTTTTATTGTAGAAAAATTCGGCATTAGACCGTTAAACATTCAATAACGTCCGATTTTCATTGAAGCCATATCCCGGCATACTAAATGAGATCAGGATAAAGTCATTAAAAAATAATTCGGGAGTTAAATATGAAATCACTTATAACAATTGTAATTACTATTTTGTTTTTTTCGATAACAGCACCGGCACAGGATAAAACCACAGAAGAAAAGGTCACCGTGAATAAAGAAACCGGCGATACAACGCGCACCTCTTCTGTAGCAATTTCCGTGACTGAAGATATAACACCAAGGAACGACCTGATTGTAATAAATCCGTTAAAGTTTTTGTTGTTCTACAATATATCTTATTTCCATAAGGTTTCGGAAAATGTTATAGTCGGTGGAGGGTTCCAGGCTCCTACCATCTCCGGTATAACTGGAATAGGTTTTAATGCCGAAGTAAGGTTCTATCCGAAAGGAAACAATATGCGGGGATTTTATGTAGCCCCTAACTTTTCATATAATCATCTTTCAGCAGACGAAGTTTCGAGCGATCCGGTTTCTCTCGGAGTGCTGATTGGCTGGCAATGGTTTCCGGGTGACCAGTTTGCTATAGGGCTTGGGATTGGAGTCGATCATTACTTCGGTTCAATAAATGACGCTAATGATGATTTTGGTAGATATGACGGGTTTGCCCCCGCTTTACGTTTTGATATCGGTTTTGGCTGGTAATTTTTGTAGAAGCGTCACATAGTCAGTCTGAGCTCGTCGAAGACTTCAGAATAAACCTGCCTGTCGGCAGACAGGTTCACACTTCGACCTGCTTCGACTGCGAAGCAAGGCGAGCAGGCTCAGTATGACATCGAAAATTATTAATAACCTCATTTAATTTTAATGTACTCTTATAACTACTCTACTTTTATTTCAGCATTTTCGAGAAGAACTGAATACTTATAACCCGAACCAAAATCTTTATCCACAGCAATAGTCCCTTCAGCAATAATTGTTTGTCCTATTTGAACAGAGCTATTTGTTGTAACAACTAAATCATGCCTACCCTGCTCACCGGTTCCATCCTGTATGTGAATCCAGTTGCGATCCAATATGCCGCCATTGTACTTTACTACTTTGCCTCTTACCTTAATCTTTTTTCCGACAATGGATTCTTTCTCACTGAAAATTCCGGCAATTGTGTAACCATCTTTTAAAGGTTCTACTTTTATATTTTCTTTTGTTGATTCGACATTCGGGTGAGACATTTTCCCATTTGCAGAATGCGGCGTTTTCGATATATCATCAACGAATAAAATTGAATCGAAAGTTTTATCTAAAGTTTCGCTACGGAAGTTTTTCATTTCCATACTTTTGGTAAAGAACAGAACATCTCCATCCTCTACTTCCATTTGCGGAACTGCAATCCAGAATTCTTTATCCTTCTCTTCAACTTTCAAATAAGAATAACTTGAAGCATTAGTATGCTCGACCACTTTTACAACGTGAGTATTTGGATTCTGTAACCGCAGTTTCTCAATATCATTTTCTTTACTATCACACGCAGTAAACAAAAGCATAATTACTGCAAAAAGCATTACCAAAACCTTATTCATTTCAATTAACCTTTCTTTAAATATCTAAACTTGTTTTAACAAATATATACAAGACCAAAGCAAACTTCCTGACAAAATTTAATGCATGGTGCTAAATTATTGATAGTAACGATGAAATAAATTAAGTTTAATAAAGAGAAGGAGCTTCCTAAATTCTTATTACTGCATGTGACTCTCAAGAATGTATCAGATAAAGAGGAAATCTTTATGAAGTTTGAAATATTTATCGGTGTAATTTTATTCTATTTCATAGTCTATCTAATCATAAGATTAATGTTAAAACGAGATAGGAGATACAGTGATAAGGAAAAAATTAATCCAATTTATTATAGTCTAATCATAACATTTTTAGCTGCTTTACCAACATATCTAAATTTAAATCAAGAAAATGAGGAAGAAAAGAAAAATTATATTACTCTACTTAAAACTGATATTAAAATGGATGAACATTACACAAATATGACACAAAATATTCTTCAAAACATTAATTCAAAATCAGAAGACTCTCTTTATATAGACCATTCAATTAATAATATAAAAGAACAACTTGTTTTGAAAGAAGTAATAAAAAATGGCTATATCTATAAATACTCATCACCAAATTTTCAAAATTATGTGGCTAAATTAATTTCTCTCATGCAAGAAGATGATTTAACTATTTCCCGAGTTAATGCTGAAGCATTTAAAAAATTGCTACAAAACTTAGTACTAAAACAAAAATTATTGGATTTGGAAATTAAGTTCGCTGAAAATAGAATAACGGAAGATCAGATTAACAAAGAATATGAAACTACATTGTTAATCTATCAAGTTCCTTTGAAAAATATAGAATCTTATAATAAACAAAAAAATTTAATGTTCATTGATACTATGAAAGATATTAATGTTCTTATTCCTAACAGCACTGATTACAGAGAATGGTCAGAAGATACCACGGGGAATATTAAAGCATTTGATAAGTAGTGCTAAATCTAATCTTGAAAAAAATCCCAGTCTTTTTATAGGAATTAACTATTTTATTCCTTAGTTGAGATTACTTTCTCTTTAAAATAAGAAAGGCGTCTTTATAGGACGCCTTTGTATTTCTTGTGCAACCAATAATTTACTTCAACAAAATCAACTTCTTTGTCGAGATAAATCCTGCGGTTTCCAGCCTGTAAAAATATATACCGCTTGCAAGATTATAAGCATTTCCGCCGGAGGCGGATCCGCCTTTGGCGGAAAATTCAGCTTCATAAACCCCTGCCAGTTTTTCTTCATTTACAAGCGTTACTAATTTGTTACCGAGAATATCAAATACAGTTAAATTAACATGGCTCGAAGAAGGAATTGAATACCTTATTCTTGTCGATGGATTAAAAGGATTGGGATAAGCAGTTAAATCGTACTTCAATGGAATGTGCGGGTCTTCAACACCTGTTATAAGATTGGAGCTACCGGGAGTCGGTGAATCAAAAAACTGCCAGCTTGAAGTTGCATCGGGAAAACGCCCGTAAGAAACATCTGTTGACTGCTGCCCGAAGGAAATTGAATCTATAATTGTAATGCCATCGGAAGAAGTTAAAGCAATAAACTCGCCGTTTGCACTTAAAGAAAAATTAGTATGAAGATTACCCTCTTCCTGTTCTTCATCACACCAAACGAGAAGATACTCCCCTGCACCGATTATAATATCTGACGGGATTTGCCACTTGGTTAAATTATCCGGTTTGTCGGTTAAATATTTCCCGCTTAAAAGAATCTCGCTCATAGTAGGATTATAGATTTCAATCCAGTCATTGTAATCGCCCGCATTGTCCTGAATTACATTATCATTGTCGGCACATAATTCATTTATGACAAGATCGCTCGTGGTAATAACGGGGGACGAAATAAAAATAGATTTGTGGCGCGGGTATAAAACACTATCCTGGTTTATATCTTTAACAAAAATTTTGAACGAACCCGAACTCCCTTCTCCCAGAGGCGGAATCACGCCGACCCACCTGTCGGCTTCCTCAACTTTCTTTGTTTGATCAACAGGTTGAAATGTCATCGGGTAAATTTGCGCTGTACCTGAACCAGCCGGAGTAAAGTGAATTGAAACTTCATCAAATCCTTCATGACTGAAGGTAGCAACAGTAACATAAACAGAATCGTTTGCTGCCGGGATTTCAGGAGTCCAATCAATATCATATACAATTGGCGGAGAGTTTGTTACATAACTTAATTGTGCAGGTAAACTGTTATAACGTTCATTAACAAATTCTTTCAATCCTTTTTTTACATGCTTATTAAAATATCCTGTTGCAGAATATGATTGATTAAAATCATCCATTGTAAACCCATAATCCATCGTTCGGTAAGTATCTTCTTCAGCATAAGGAGTGATAAGATTCTTTATACTGTCTATCCTGTTTTCCCAGAGACTCAGTTTAAAAACATTCTCCCTGTAAAACTCAAGAAAATGCGTATAGAGATTTTTGTATTGCGGGTTTGCCATTAACTTTGCAGCAAGAGGTCGTGAGCCGGAAACAACCATAGGAAAGTTATAAGGATTTGAATTCGACCAATCATTGCCGGACCAATCCACTCCAAAAGTATTATCATAATCGTATGGTATCCAGTGGAATTTATCTTCGGCGGGATTGTGATATAAATAGTAGTTATTCATTAATGACCAGTAATCATCCCAGCTACCTGTTAGAATATTCATTGCAAAATATTTTAACACTTCCGGAACTTCTAAAACTTTTTCAAGTGAATCAGGAAAGAGGTTACCCGGTGTATTGTTAATAATTTTAACTAGCCTGGCAAGTTGAGTGTAATCGTTACTCTCTACATTTGTTTTTAATTCATAAACAAGTCTGCTACCCGAAACAACCTGGTAATCGGCAGGATCATCTCCAAGATAAGTAAGGTCTGCAGGATATAAACATTTCCACAAATTCCCGGAAGGATCCTGAAAGTTCTTATCGAGAAATTCATCATCAATATGTTCTATGGAAATATATAAACCGTAATACTGCCCGTTAATATAAACCTGTGTATGAATTGCCTTGCTTGCTGCCAGACCAATATCCTTAAATAAATCGAAACAAAGCTTGCTTCTGATTATTGAAGGATCGTTGTGTTCCCCGTTCAGATCGAGCTTGTCCACATTATAGAATTCTCTTCCTTTAACAAAAGTGTTAAAAGAAATTTTAAATGATTTTTTTTGCGAGAATCTTGAGGTATTGCCCCTCAGACGAAAACCTATGGAATCGACTGATTCATCAATAAAGTTATTCTTAAAATGCATAGTCGCAAAATGTTCAGAATCACTTTCAACATTATCATACATCCACTGGAGAGAAGCAGGATCGATAGAAATATCGACCCGTGCAACAGAGTTATCGGAATAAAGTTTCCAGCTTTCATCAATACTCTGCGGGTAACTACAAAAAGCAACTATAAATAAAATTAAGAGAGGTTTAAATATTCCTTTCATTTTAATACTGTAAAATTTTCTTTCAACAAAAAAATATCCTAATAATTTAAAATAACAAAGGCGCCTTTTAGCGCCTTCGTCGGAAATCTCTTTAGAAAAACTTAGTTGCGCGGTTTAGCTTCATTAACTACGATATTTCTACCTTTTAATTCCGAGTTGTTCAATGCGGAGATGGCATTCTTCGCATCTGTGGCATTCTCCATCTCGACAAAACCGAAACCTCTTGACCGTCCGGTATCGCGATCTTTAACTACTTTTGCAGAAACAACTGTACCATGTTCCTCAAAAGCGGTTTGCAATGTTTTGTCGTCTACAGACCAGGGGAGCGATCCCACAAATAATTTAGTACTCAAAAGAACCTCTAAAAAATAATAAGAAAAAAAATCCGGCTTAATACCGGGTATGTAAATTTACAAATAATACTTTTTTTAACCTAATCTTCTTTTAAAAAAAATCACTAATTTAGATCAATTTCCTGTAGCAAATATTTACAAAATCATCACTACATAGCACGACGTTACTTAATAAATTTTTATAATTTAACTAATAAGATTCCGGGTCAAGCCCGGAATGACATAGAGAGACAATTATGGGAAATAAAATTGAAATACATAAAGGGGATATTACAAAGCTAAGTGTTGATGCAATTGTAAATGCTGCAAACACATCATTGCTTGGCGGCGCCGGGGTCGATGGTGCAATTCATAGAGCGGCGGGACCGAAATTACTGGAATACAACAAAAAACTTGGCGGCTGTCCTACAGGTGAAGCAAGAATTTCCCCCGGGTTTAATTTACCGGCAAAGCATGTTATAAGCACAGTCGGACCCGTGTGGAATGGAGGAAACAGAAATGAAGACGAACTGCTGGCAAACTGCTACAGAAATTCTTTAAGAATCGCTTTTGAAAACAATATAAAAACTATTGCTTTCCCTTCAATCAGTACAGGAGTTTACAGGTTTCCTGTTGAAAGAGCTTCAAAAATTGCAGTTAAAGAAGTAAAAGATTTTCTTGATAAAAATCCTTCAATTGAAAAAGTAATTTTTGTTTGCTTTGACGATAAGACTTATGATGTGTATAAAAATATCTTGTAATCTTAAACAAGGGGTTAATAGCCACGACCTTTAGGTAGTGGAAAAATAATCCATCATTGATTGACTTATCTCAAGAAGTTTTCTTTGTTGATCCTCTACGAGGATCTGCTTTACTTTGTTCCTAATTGTATTTACAAAAATTGAACCTGCCTGGCGGCAGACAGGCATCTACGATGTTCCATAATAGTTTTTGACCTCGTAGAGCCTGCCTGACGGCAAGGCAGGGTCAAATTATTGTAAAGAAAATAAATCAAAAAAGAATAAATCCTCGTAGAGGATTAACAAATTTTATTTTTCGAGTTATGCAACAGACCCTAAATGTCGGGGCTATCAAAAACAAAAATAACTTGTTTATCTTATGAACAAAATTGTTACCCCGGCTACTGCAATAAAAGCTCCGGCAATCGCTCTCCAGCTTAAACGTTCTTTATAAACATATCTTACGTACGGAAGCATAATGATAGGCATTGTCGACATCAGTGTTGCTGCTATACCTACTTTAGTATGCGCAATTGCAACAAGGCTGAAAGTAATTCCAAGATAGGGACCAAGTATCGTCCCAATAATTGTAGCCCCAAGCGCTCTCGGATATTCTTTATAAAGCTTAACAGGATTTTTATACCGCTTAGCTAAAAGTGCAGCAATCAACAAGATTAAAACCGAAGAAATTATCCTGATGAATGTTGCTACCATCTTATCAACTTCCCCTTCTTCAAAGGCAAACTTAGCAAAGATTAAACCTGCACCTTGTCCTAAAGCACCGAGCAAGCCATAGATTACTCCAATCTTGCTTATTTTAAATCTGGCATCTGGAATTTCACTTCTGTCAAGCACAACGAGACCAATTCCGAAAATCGTTACAGCTATGCCGATGAAACCGAAAATAGAGAGGCTCTCACCAAGGAAAAAATATGCAAGTACAGAACTCATTGCGGGAGAGGATGCCATCAAAAGCATGCTTACACGCGCTCCTATACTCTGGAAAGCTTTAAATAGAAGCGAGTCTCCTATTACTAATCCTATTATTCCACTTATTATAAGATTTATAACCTGGCTTGAAGAAAGTGTAAAACCGAATCCTCCGATTAATATCGTTGCATAAAGTAATACGGATGCGAGAAGCATCCTATTAATATTTAATTGAAGAGAGCCGATTTTTACAGCGGCAGAGGAAAAAGCAAACGAGGTGCCCGACCATAGGAAAGCCGTCAGCAAAGCACTTAGTTCACCAACATAAGGCATTTAACATTACCTGAATTTTAATATAAAAAACCACTAAGACACACAGCCGTTCTTTACGATCAGGTTTCTTAGTGGTTAAAGTTTTTAGCTATGATCGAGTCAGGTCGTACAATTTATCGCATCAATCCCGGGAAATCCGGCGGCATCGCCAAGTTCTTCTTCAATTCTTAAAAGCTGATTATATTTTGCAATTCTATCTGTTCTTGAAAGTGAACCTGTTTTAATCTGTCCAGCATTAGTAGCAACAGCAATATCAGCAATTGTCGTATCTTCTGTTTCACCGGAGCGATGACTTATTACATTAGTGTATCCGGCTTTCTTAGCCATTTCAATTGCATCAAGAGTTTCGGTCAATGTCCCGATCTGGTTTACTTTTATCAGGATGGAATTTGCAATCCCCTTCTCTATTCCTTCAGAAAGTCTTTCAGTATTTGTTACAAAAAGATCATCGCCAACCAGCTGGATTTTATCTCCGAGCTTCTGTGTCAACAAAAGCCAGCCGTCCCAATCATCTTCTGCAAGACCATCTTCAATAGAAACAATAGGATACTTCGAAGCCCAATCAGCCCAGAAATCTACCATTTTTTCTTTTGGAATTATTTTATCCGGTGCGGATTTAAATAAATGATAAGCATCTTTATCTTTTATATAGAACTCACTTGCTGCTGGGTCCAGAGCAATTGCGATTTCATCTTTGATTTTATAACCGGCTTTATTTACTGCTTCAAGGATAACATCAATCGCTTCTTCGTTAGATTTCAGATTCGGTGCAAAGCCGCCTTCGTCACCTACTGCTGTATTGTATCCTTTTTTACTTAAAACAGATTTTAGAGCATGAAAAGTTTCGGAACCCATTCTTAAGGCTTCGGCAAAATTCGGTGCACCAACCGGCATAATCATAAATTCCTGGAAGTCAACGTTATTGTCTGCATGCTTTCCACCGTTTAATATATTCATCATCGGAACAGGTAAAGTTTTAGCATTAGTTCCGCCGATATAACGATAGAGAGGCATTCCCAGGGTCTGTGCAACGGCTCTTGCGCAGGCAAGTGAAACACCAAGCATAGCGTTAGCACCGAGATTACCTTTATTCTTAGTCCCATCGAGTTCAATCAGCAAGGAATCTATCGAAGCCTGGTCGGCAGCATCGAGCTCTACAAGTTCACTGCAAATTTTTTCATTAACATTTTCGACAGCTTTGAGAACCCCTTTACCAAGATATCTTGATTTATCCCCATCTCTTAGTTCAACTGCTTCATGTTCACCCGTTGAAGCCCCGCTCGGAACTGCTGCTCTTCCTATCGCTCCGCTTTCAAGTTCAACTTCTGATTCAAGAGTCGGGTTTCCTCTCGAATCTAAAATTTCTCTTGCAAATACATCTACTATGGTTGTCATTATCTCTCCTGTAATCAGTTTAAAAAGTATTTCATATCTGTACTTGTAAATTTACATAAAATTCAGGATTGTAATTAAGAACCCGGGTATACTTTTTTAAAGCATTTTTAATTACCCGGCGAATTATTTATTTTTTGAAAGAGCTAACATAAAAATCCATGAAAAATATTTTACTTGCCTGTTCACTTTTATTACTCTGTTTATTAAATGCGTGCGAAGATGGACCACCTGTTTTACCGGGATTAATAAAAAGTAAGATTGCTCTAATAACCATTCCGGACAGCAGTTCGATAAAATTAAACCACAGTGAACTTAATGTATTAACTCCTTATGTTATTGATGACCTCGACCCCGGGTTTTACAAGATTGACCTGATTAACCCCTTTTATTATGATTCAACTATTTATTACATACTTAACCGCAATGTAAATGATACAATATTAATTGAAATGAAAGAAATTCCTGCTTACTGGTGGAAAACATACAATACATCAAATTCTCAGATACCGACAAATAGTATTACCAGGATTAAAGCTGATAACACATATAATATATGGATAGGAACAGCGGGAAGCGGTTTGTTAAATTTTGACGGATCAAATTTTACTGTTTATAATAAATCCAACTCCGGGATTCAGAACGATTTCATTAATGATATTTATATCGATAATAATAATACCTGGGTTGCAACCGGCAAAGGCTTCTCAAAATTTGATGGCGCTAACTGGATAACTTATAATTCTGACAACTTAAATATTCCCGATGACTATACAACAACAATCATCAAAGATTTAAATGGGATTTTCTGGATCGGAACTTTGAATGGCGGTCTGATAAAATTTGACGGGGTGGAAGTTACAGTTTATAATTACTCCAATTCGGGAATACCTTCTGATTATATCAGCGCTCTTGCAATTGATCATTCTAATTTATTATGGATTGGAACCCGTGGAGAAGGTATTGCGACTTTTGATGGTGAAAACTGGAACGTTTATAATTCTTTTTCAAGCGAGTTAATAAATTCTTACATAACAAAAATAATTGGCGACCGTGAAGGGAACATCTGGATAGGTTCGGGAACTGAAACTTTACCAGGCGGATTAACTAAATATGACGGGACAGATTTTACAGATTATAACTATTCTCAAAGTGAATTGCCCGGTTCAATTGTAACTGATATTGCATTAGACTTAAAAGAAGGTATTTGGATATCAACAAATAACGGAGTGGCAAAACTCGAAGGACAAAGATGGAGAATTTATAATGCGTCCAATTCTTTACTTCCTGCAAATAATATTAATTCAATTACAGTTGATTTGAATGGTGATAAATGGATGAGCTGCGGAGGTCTTGTTAAATATTGGGGTCAAACAGAGTAAACATTATATTATAAATTAACAATCATATCTACCCTTCCAATGAACAACCCAATACCATCCCCTTTTATATTCCATTTTGCATTAGTTGCAGGATATCCAAAAATTCCTGTTGGTATTTTGTTAACTTCCTGGCTCAAATAAAAATCATAAAATACCCTGTCGTAAATATAAATTCCAACACCGAGTGTGTTTATGCTGGTCAATACATCGTCCGGAATAGGATCGGATCTGACTTTGATTATCTCGTTTGAAGTTGATCTTACTACTTCGGCGAAACTTTCACTTTCATCTATTACCTGCCCGCCAAAATATTTCAGGACCCATGTAACCGCATATGCTTCACTTTCAACCGGATCTATTGTGCATTCAATTACAGAATAAGATGTGTCTATTTCATTAACTTTAACAATTCCGGAATTTAAAAGTTTTCCGGCTTGTGGAATATAAGTTTCGGCAGAAGCAGATTTATCCTGCCATTGAACAAGGAGATAATATTTTTCTCCCCTTCTTGCGATAAGAGAGTCGGTTGTATAGATACCGTTAGCTGTATACCTTAAAGGATAAAAAACTCCGTCTGAAATTACTGCGCCAACAGCATCGTTTAAATTTGCAAAATCTTCATCGAAGGGAACACCGATAGGTAAAGTTCTCCCGATATAAACTGAATCAATTAATTTGTCTGGTTTCAGGATGCCCCTTATCACCAGCTTCAGCTCATATGGAAAATCCTTTTCCTCAAGCGGTTGTTCACAACTACTGAAAAGTATTAGTGCGAAAAGTAAATTCGGAAACAAAAATGTTTTTCTCATTCCTTAAAACTCAAATGTTACACCGACAGTCGGAAGAAACGGAAATAGTGTAAATTGTTTAAGTATGGGATATCTCTCACCTGTAGCATCATCAGTTTTATAACCTATATACTTCGAAAATACATTAAACCTGTTGTAAACATTATAAACGTTAAAATTCAGTTCGAGTGTCTTATCAGAAATAAATATTTTGTACCTGCAGCTCAGGTCAAGTTTATGAAATTGAGGAAGCCTGAAAGCGTCCCTGCCGGAGTTTTCAAAATATATTGAGCTTGCATTGTTGCCGGGACTATTAAACCCTGCAATTTGATATTGACCTATGGGAAGAAAAAATGCTTGTCCTGTTCCATACGTCCATGTGGCACCAAAATTAAGTGCGGGGTTCACATCATAGCCAAACACAATTGAAATATCATGCCTTCTGTCATAGCGGGGATAAAAAAACATTCCGCTGTTCAAATCATCAAAATATCTTTTTGTCCAAGCCAGCGTATAGCCTATCCATCCGCTGAACTTTCCAATTCTTTTATTAAGAAAGAATTCAAAGCCATATGCTTCTCCCCTGCCTTTAGTCAATTGCTCCCCGATATCAGCTCCGAAAGAAAAATCAGGATTGTTTATATATTCATATAAATTCTTTAAATCCTTATAATATCCCTCTGCAGAGAAAAGAAATGACCTGTCCACGGAAGTAATTTCAAACCCTAAAGCTCCCTGAACTGATTTTGACGGCTTTATATAAGAACCGGAAGGATACCAAACATCAGTCGGGAGATAAACATCGTTACGGCTCAGTAAATGCAAAGTTTGATTGGCTACGGCAAAGGCTCCTCTCAATACGAGCCTGTCAAGAATATAATAAGTAAGAGATATCCTTGGTTCTACCGTAAAAAGTTTTGCCGGCTGGAAATAATAAAATCTTCCGCCAATATTACTTCTAAGATCGGTAGTCAATGTCCATTCATCCTGAAGGTAGAATGACGCTTCAAAATTATCTATTTCACTGCCGGATATAGGTTTATACTTGAGTTCCGGAATAAAAAAATCGCTGGTTGTGGTTGTAAAATCGTGATAAACAATTTCAATTCCTGTTTTTACTGTATGATCATCGCTTAAAAATAATTGCATTTCTCTTTTCAGGCGAAAGTCATGTATCTCGGAAGAAGTAAAAAAATCAAGCGGCTCACGAACAGGCTGTTTATCTTTAATAAGTGTTGAGAAAAAATAATTTGTATACATTAAAGACGTATTGCTGAATGAAGTGGACGACGTGAAATTCGTCCATGTAAGATTAACAGTTGCATTTCTCCAGCTTATATCAAACCCTACGTCTTTGCTGTCGGGAGCTTCAATTATATTATCCTTACTATAAAAACCGCTTATAAAAATTTTATCTTTCTCCGATAATGTATAATTCACTTTCCCGTTAAAATCAATAAAATGGTATCTTGGTATTGAATTAAGTTTCCCGGACAGTGAAAGAATTTTATCCAGGTACATTATCCTCCCGGATAAAATATAAGTTGCATTGGTGTCTAAAGGTCCTTCCATTGTAATTCTTGAGCTTATAGTATTCAGATTTGCAGAACCTAAAAATTTTTCTTTGGTTCCTTCACGCATCGCGATATCAAGCACACTCGATAACCTGCCTCCGTACTCTGCGGGGAAACCACCTTTAATTAATTTTATATTTCTTAAAACATCGGAATTGAAAGTGCTTGCAAAACCTCCCAGGTGTGATGGGTTGTAAACCACGACACCGTCTATTAAGGTGAGGTTCTGATCTGGAGAACCGCCACGTACATAAAGACCTGATGATATTTCCGTTGCTGCAGTTACTCCCGGCAATAACTGAAGTGCCCTGAAAATATCAGGTTCGCCGCCGAGTGACGGTAACTCTTGTACTACGGCAGGATCGACTTCTATGGTGCTTGTAGTTCGCGAGAAATCCGTTTCTCTTCTATCTTCAACAACTATTTCCTCAAGCAGGTATGGCTTTCCTGTCAATTGAAAATCAATTCTTATTGAATTAATACTATCCTGTAGAACTACTCTCTTATAAACTGTTTGATACCCTATGCTCGATATAAAAATAAAATACTCTCCTGCATCAACTGATGGTAAAGAAAAAAAACCATATCTGTTTGTTGCTGTTCCTCTAATCATCTCGCCCTGTTTTGTGCTGTCTCTGTATATTAATACATTTGCGCCGACCAATGCTTCCCCCGACTTAATGTCCGTAACAATTCCCGATACATTTACTTTATGCTGTGAAAAAATAGACGGGGAGAGAAAAAAAAGGATGAGAAACAAAACGGTTATTCTTAATCTGAATGAGAACATCATAATAAAGTAATTGAAATCAATAACCAGATCTTTATTACAGAAATATATCAATCTGCCGTGTTATTAAAAAACAATTTTTAAAGCAGTATGTTTTCTTATTTTAATATTTTATTTTTTGGTTTGAAAGTAAAATGAACTTTCCTTTATGAAAAAAATCCTGATAGTATTACTCACCTGTTTTGGTTTACAAGCAAATGATTTTGCACAATTAATGATAAGATTGCAAGGAGCAGCAGCAATACCAACAGGCTATGCGGAAGATGCAGTATCTCTTGGCTATGGCGGTAATATAAACTTTAGCAAGCAATTCCTGTTTCCCAATCTCGAATTAAGCTTAACAACCGGATATTATCATTTTGGGTTTAAGGAAAACCTGCCTGACTATGATTTTTCATTTTCTTCAATCCCTGTTCTTGCGGGTTTAAGGTTCAATCTTAATGATTATGATTTCATTCCATACATCGGTTTGGAAGGAGGAATTTATATTAGTGAATATTTTCTAGAGATAGATTATGGTCTTCTGGGAAAAACTTCAAGTACAACTAAAAAAACGCATTGGGGTTTATCACCAGAACTAGGTTTTAAAATGAATCTTACCCCGGTGTTCGATGTTGACGTTAATGCAAAATACAACAGGATTAATACTGTGTACATAGCCAGGGCCTATTTGTTATTTCAAACTGGTTTCACTTACAAATTTTAGAATGAAATTATTTTTTGCAATTGTAATTGTTTTTTCCTCTATTCTATACTCACAGAACTGGGTTTGGCAAAA
Source organism: Ignavibacteria bacterium GWC2_36_12 (assembly GCA_001802795.1). GTDB lineage: Bacteria > Bacteroidota > Ignavibacteria > Ignavibacteriales > Ignavibacteriaceae > RBG-16-34-14. The sequence goes on from MGZZ01000176.1 coordinate 14,931, forward strand.
TCCTCTTCCGCAGGGAAAGTCTCTCAAAAATATTTTTGCAGTAAATGAGAGTATTGCATTTGCTGTAGGTGATAATGGCACGGTCCTAAAAACTTTAGATGAAGGAGAGAACTGGTTAAT
>MGZZ01000176.1:15135-23005 GCA_001802795.1 Ignavibacteria bacterium GWC2_36_12
CGGTTCGTCTTTTACTCAATTAGACAGTAAAAGTTCAGCCGATATTCATACTTTATTTTTCTTTAATGAACTTTCGGGTTATGCTGCAGGTTCGAATGGTACTATACTTTTTACTTCGGATGGCGGAATAAACTGGGTACAAAGGGAAAATGACGATAAAAAAGCTATCTCGGATATTTTTTTTATATCCGATTCTAACGGCTGGTATGTTGGAGAAGAAGGAATTATAAAAGCAACAGTTGATGGCGGAGCTAACTGGACTAACCAAAACAGCAACACAAATAATATACTTTCCTCGGTCTTCTTTATCAGTCAATCAGTAGGTTGGGTTTGTGGAACTAACGGAACTTTGCTTAAAACTACAGATGGGGGAAACACCTGGCAACCCCAGTACACCGGGGTATCAAACTGGTTAAGATCTTTAATATTTATCGATCAGGATAATGGAATTATTGTTGGTGAACCGGGCATAATCCTAACAACAACAGATGGCGGCAGCAGCTGGATGAAAAACGAACAGCCCCGGTTATTTGAGTTATATTCAGTTTCATCATTCAATAATAAACTTTTTGTCGTCGGGAAAAGCGGTATAATAATTTCGAGTTCCGATATGGGACTAAACTGGGAGTTCAGATCAGGCTGGGATATTGAAATAAATGATATTCTTTTTAAGAATGAAAATGAAGGAATAGCTGTTGGAAATGATGGTTTTATAATTACTACTTCTGATGGGGGCAATAACTGGGTGAAAAGAGAATCCGGAATCACTAAAAACTTAAACGCTATAGGATTTAATAAAAGGAAACCTGATCAATACTGGGTTGTTGGTGACTCTGCCACGGTTTTGTTTTCCAGCGATAATGGAATTACATGGAGCGTTGATTTTCTTATACTTCTTGTAACTGAAAACGATTTTTATGGAGTCGTAGTAAAAAGTGGTTTTATTAAAATAGCCACCACTAATGGTAAATATGTTGAAAAAAGATTTTCTGGAGATACTAATTGGCAACAACGTGGAAACTTTTCAATTAGCGAAGATTTTTTCGATATATATGCAGATACCTGGAAGTCAGATTTCGGACTTATAAACAGAACATTGTTAGTTGGACAAGACGGGGTGTTTTGTAATTTTGATCAGGAGAGCTTTAGCCTTGACACCGGTCACGTTCAGGGAGCTGATGATCTCTATGATATTTTCTTTTGGGAAAATAATCTTTATGGTTGGGTCGTGGGTAAATACGGTATTGTTGCACGCACTGATTATGTAATTGCTAATGGGATTTGGAGCGTAATAGCACAGATGGACGTAAATGCACTTTACTCAGTAATTTTTATTAGCCCTCTGATTGGTTACACTGCAGGAACAAATGGTTCCCTTTATAAAACTGCTAATAATGGATATGCCTGGTATAAAATCAACACCGGTGTTACGAATCTACTTCAAAAGGTGTTTTTTATAAATGAAAATACAGGCTGGATAGCCGGAGTTAACGGCATAATTCTTAGGACGGCAAATGACGGACATCTTATCACCTCTAATGAAGATAGAATATCCTCGCTTCCCGATAAATACTTTCTCTCACAAAATTATCCCAATCCATTTAACCCGTCAACAACTATATCTTTTCATCTTCCGGAACCAGGTTTTGTCTCTCTTAAAATTTATGACCTGCTTGGAAATGAAGTTAAAACATTAATAAACGAAGAAAGACATGTCGGTGAATATTCGGTAAAATTCGATGGGAGCAATTTGTCAAGCGGAGTGTATTTTTACCGTTTAGCGTCAGGAAATTTTTCTGAGACAAAGAAATTACTTTTACTTAAATAATTTATTGGTCTTTTGATTTATACTTGTATAAAATCGACAATCTTTCTTAATCCATCTATTACATCTTTTCCCAAATCGAACTGTAAAACTTTTCTTCCTTTATCTATTAATGCCTGTTTGTCTCCCAAAGCCTGCGCTCTTTTAAGTATTCCGAAAGTAATTGATGACTTATCTTCTACAGGTTTATCAGGAATTGGTAAATCATTCTGCGGAGATGATGTAAATTGAATAAACAAACCATTACCTGAGTCTCCTTTGTGAAGTTGCCCTGTTGAATGAAGAAACCTTGGTCCATATCCGGCTGTTACAGCCACTTTATATTTTTTTTGAATTTTAGTTCTTAACATCTGCAAAATATCTGATGAATCTTTACCGGGCTTGATATAAGCCTGCAAAGCAACGTAGCTCCCTTCCGTTAATGAATCGCCGAGGAATTTATTTATTGCTTCCGAAACTGAGTTTATTTTTATATCTCCGTATAAAGTAATGCTTCCTTCTTTAAGCATAAACGTTTGTTCCGGCAGTCTTCCTTTTTCCTGGTATTCTTTTACCATCTGTCTTGCAACAACTTTAGCAGATTCCACATCAGGCTGATCAAAAGGTTGTATTCCTATTCTCCATCCCGCAACTGCGGTAGCAATCTCCCAAATAAAATATTGCTCGCCTAAATCGTAAAGATCATCGGGTGTTAATTCAATTACAGGATGACCAAAATCAGATAATTTATTTACAGCTTTTTTCTCCTTCTCATCATCCTTAAGATGAATGTAAACAAATAACCTGTCGTTAGAATAATATTCCGGCTCTTCAGGTGACTCCCCGTCAACGGGTAAAATTCCTTTCCCGTTTTTGCCGGTACTCTCCGCAATAAGCTGTTCTATCCACGCACCCAAAAATGAAAGTCGTGACGATATTATAAAGGTTAATTTATCTCTTCCGTATTTTGATAATTCTCCTATCGCAGTTCCTAATACCCCTCCAAAAGAGTCGCTCGTTTTGGAACTGTTTGCAACAGCTTGTGCTTTCATTAAGAGTCTTTCTATATCAACTCCTAATAATGCAGCAGGAACAATTCCGAAAAATGATAACGCCGAATATCTTCCCCCAATGTCAGGATCATTTAAAAAGACTTTTCTAAAGTGTAATTCTTTTGCTGTTTTTTCCAAACCGCTTCCGGGATCAGTAATAGCAACAAATCTTTTCCCTGTTTCCTCTACGCCGAATTTTTCAAAAGTCATGTTATAGAAATATTTCATAAACGAAAATGTCTCAACTGTTCCCCCTGACTTTGTAGAAACAATAAATAACGTTTTCTCTTTGGAAAGTGATTTGTCAATTTCAAAAACAGCACCAGGATCGGTGCTATCCAATACTTTTAATTCAGGATAATCACCTTTAGAGCCAAACATCAGACTAAAAACTTCCGGGGCAAGACTGGATCCTCCCATACCCATTAACAACACTTTAGTAAAACCATCTTCCTTTACACTACTAACAAACAAGTTAATTTCTTCTAAAGCTTTTAACGAAACTTCGGGGCTGTTAAGCCATCCCAGCCTGTTAGTTATTTCGGTTGGCTGATTGCTCCAAACTGTATAATCTTTTTTCCAGATTCTCTCGACAATATTTTGTTTTTTAAGTTCTTCAAAAGCTTTGTTAAAATGATCTGAGTATTTTCCTAATTTCATTTCAAATTTCGATTCCAGCATTTTATAACTCCATTCTCATCATGTTTTATAATTAATTCCGGAAGCAGCTTCCTTATCCAAAAACCATATAAGTTCACCATTTACAGGTTTAATATGAGCTGCCGGAAGGTTTAAGTAATCACTCTTTTTATTTAAGATTTCTCCAACAGCAAAAGATTTACTTTTCCCCGACACTAAAAAATAAATTTTCTTTGAATTATTAATAACGCTCCCTGATAAGGTTATTCTTCTCCGTTTTGCTTCAGGATGAAAAGCGACTTCACATATTTTATCAGATCCAAGAAGTTCCATTTGATTCGGAAATATTGATACTGTATGCCCGTCTTCTCCCAAACCAAGCAACATTATTTCAAACTCCGGCAGATTATTAACAGAATTCAAACTATTACGGATAATATCTGAATATCTTTTAGCTTCTCCATGAGGATCATTTTCTCCTAATATTCTATTAATATTTTTGGAAGGGATTTTTATATAATCAAGAAGATGTTTTTTTGTCATTCCATAATTACTTTCAGAATCTTCGGGAGGAACACATCTTTCATCACCCCAAAACAAATTTATTTTTTCCCAGTTTAATTTTTCTTTATACGAAGCTGCCAGTTCCTTGAATATTGCATTCGGAGTATTCCCGCCGGAGAGAGCAATATTAATTTTGTCTTTTTCTTTAAGCTGAGTATTAATCTCATTAACTAATTCTTTAGAAAACTCCTCAGCTAAGGTCCTAATATTATCCGACACCCTGATATTATAACTCACAATATAATCCATCATTGGCAAGATTTTTACAAGGGTATCTCCACAATAGACCTTCTCCCTCGATAAGATCATCGGCATGTTCCGGTCCCCATGTGCCGGCAGGATAACCAAAAATTGGAATTTCAGGATTATTTTTCCAGGCTCTTAAAATCGGATTAACAAATTTCCAGGCAGCTTCAACGGCATCGCCTCTTTGGTAAAGCGATGAATCACCCATCATACAATCATGTAAAAGCCTTTCATAAGCACTCGGCAGATATGAATTTTGTAAATCCGAATAGTGAAAATCCATATTAACATTCTGCACATTAAAACCGGAACCGGGAACCTTCATTCCGAATTTAAGCAATATTCCTTCATCAGGTTGTATTCTTATAACAAGATGGTTGCATCCATCCTGTAAATTATTCCTGCTGAAAAGATAATGCGGAGTAGGTTTAAAATGAATAACTACTTCGGTTACACTGGTTGGTAAGCGTTTTCCTGTTCTTATATAAAAAGGAACTCCTCCCCATCTCCAGTTATCTATAAAAAGTTTTAGCGCTACATATGTTTCCGTTCTCGAACCCGTGCTGACTCCTTTTTCTTCGCGGTATCCGATTATTTTCTCACCTTTTATTTTTGAAGCAACATACTGCCCGCGGATTACATTTTTAATTATGTCTTCTTCTTTCAAAGGTCTTAGTGACTGAAAAACTTTTACAATTTCGTTACGGATTGAATCTGAATCGAATGAAGAAGGCGGTTCCATGGCAATTAAGCCCGTTAACTGAAGCAAATGGTTTTGAAGCATATCTCTCAACGCACCGGATGAATCGTAATATCCTCCTCTATTTTCAACACCAATGTTTTCAACACCAGTAACTTCAACGTGATGTACATAATTCCTGTTCCACAATGGTTCAAAAATCCCATTTGCAAATCTTGTAACAAAAACATTTTGTACGGTTTCTTTCCCCAGATAGTGATCGATCCTGTAAATCTGATCCTCATTGAAAAATTTCAATAAATTTTTATTTAATTCTTTTGCAGATTCAATATCATACCCAAAAGGTTTTTCAACTACTATTCTTTTCCAGCCATCTCCGGTACTTTTATTCATTCCTGCTTTTCCAACAGCTAAAGGAATAACAGAATAAAGGTTGGGAGGAGTGGAAAGATAGTAAATACAATTGTCTGAGATGTTAAACCTTTCACGAAGCAAATCTATTTCAGTTTTAAGCTGCAAATAATCATTCGGATTTTCAGTATCAATTGACTTGTAAAATATCTTTTTTAGAAAACTATCAAGTTTGCTTTCTTCTATGTCCCTGAAATTAGCAAAAGACTTAATCCCTTCTCCAAGTCTATCCCTGAATTTCTCTACTGAAAAATCCGTCCTGCTCACGCCCAAAATTATAAATCTATCGGCAAGCATATCCTGATTGTATAGATCATACAAAGAAGGAACTAGTTTACGGTAAGTTAAATCCCCGGAGGCACCAAAAATTACAAGTATTTGATTTTCAGGTTTGCTCATAGAATTCATTACTTAGAACTAAAGTTGCTTTATATCACAAATCTTATAAGATTAAAAACTTCTTTGTTGATACGCAAAAGTTTCGTTAAATAACATGGTTCATTAACACTAAATCATAAAATCTATCATTGTAGAATATTTTAACATATAAACTTACTATTTATATTAAAGTAGTCAATTATTTGGTATTCTCATTTTCTGGCATTATAGTTGTCAAAATGAGACTGTTGAACAAAATGTTTTACTCATATATTGTATCGGAGCCAAAATGAACGGATTTAAGAAAGTAATAATACTTTTTTTCTTTTTAACATTAAATATATTTCCCCAGCTTGCTAGGGACAGTTGGAGTTTGGGTTTCGGAGTTAGTTATCCAAGATTGATGAGTATATCCAGTTTACAAACCGGAGCCTGGGCTGGAATTGGCAACTACGGAGGGTATTTAACATTACAAAGAAATTTTTCAGAACATGTCGCTTTAAGACTTTCGGGAAATTACAGTTATATGATAACTGAATCCATAAACCGGACACAAGCTATAAATCTTGCTGCTGCCGATTTTGATTTACTTTATTATTTTGTTCCATGTGAAGTTCTTACTCCATATTTAGCTACTGGTTTCGGCGGAATCTTATTCGCTAACGATAATTCCCTTTTAACAAAACTTGATGTAACGTATCTCGAATACCAGTTCAACTTAGGAATAGGAGCAGAATGGCGTTTTTCAGAAAATTGGAGTTTAAGAGCCGAAGGAATTTATCATACATCTTCAACAAATAAACTTGATGGATACGATAATCCCGGCGAAGATAAAGGTCTTTTTGGTGGAAATTCTGATACTTACATAACACTTAGCGCTGGAGTTCAGTTCTATTTTTCAAAAGGAGAACCTTCTGCCCTTTGTGATCTTTATGATGGAATTACAATTAACGAGTGTCCGTCACTAGACGAAATAGAAGAACTTATTATAAAGCATACTCCAAAGGAAATAGTAAAAGAAGTTGTAGTGGAAAAACCGGTAGAAGTTAAAAAATCACAATGGGTACTGGTTGGGGTTAATTTCGAATTTAATAAAGCCCGGTTAACTCCTGAATCATATCCGATCCTGTTTTATGCAGTTCAAAACTTAAATGAGAATCCCGATACAAAAGTTGAAATTCAGGGACACACTGATAACATTGGATCTGAACAGTATAACATGAAGCTATCTGAAGAAAGAGCCCAAACTGTAAGAGATTACCTTGTAGCTAAAGGAATTGACCCATCCAGGCTAACCGTAAAAGGATATGGTGAGTCAATGCCTGTAGCAGATAACAGCACTCCGGAAGGAAGATCACTTAATAGAAGAATCGAATTTAAAGTGCTTGAAAAATAATTTATAAATGCCGATAAACTAAAAATGGGTCTTTTCCTTAGACCCATTTTTTTTAACAAGTCTTGCCTTCTCTTCTTGCAAAGTTTAAAATAAGATGCGAATTTGTACACATCATTTTCATTTTCCTAAAGGAATCGAGAACTTATAATGTCGGAAAAACAAATAGCAGCAGAAAAAGCAATAGAATTTGTCAATAACGGAATGATATTAGGATTAGGGTCGGGTTCGACTGCAGCTTTCTTTATAAAAAAATTAGGAGAGCAGGTAAAGCGGGGGTTAAAAATAACAGGAGTTTCAACTTCAAACGCTGCAACTAATTTAGCTCTTTCAAATAATATCCCTTTAGTCTCAATCGAAGAAGTCAGCGAAATAGATCTTACCGTAGACGGAGCTGACGAAGTTGACCCTGAATTTAACGGCATTAAAGGTGGTGGTGGTGCACTTCTTTATGAGAAGATTGTTGCATCTATATCTAAAGAAATTATCTGGGTTGTTGATTCCTCAAAACTTGTAAAAAGATTAGGAAAATTCCCTTTGCCTGTAGAGATAGTTACCTTCGGTCACACTCACACTCTGAGAAGATTAAAAGATGCAGGTTATAATCCTTCATTAAGAGTCAGGAACGGAGAATTATTTCCATCGGATGGAAACAACTTTATTGCAGATTTAGAACTAAAAGT
>MGZZ01000177.1:0-345 GCA_001802795.1 Ignavibacteria bacterium GWC2_36_12
TCGGAATACGGCGCGAGTCTTCAGGGCAGAGCGCTGGATGGCGTGTTGAGCCTTGAGGCCGGTTATTATGATTCAAGACAGGACAGAAGCGGTACAGACCCTATGGTCCCGAATTCACAGACAAGGTTCCTGATCGGATATCAGAGACAGATATGGGAGGACTTTACAGCGGGCCTGCAATACTACGGCGAATATATGAGCGATTATTCAGAATATGCAAAAAACCTGCCTCCGGGATTTCCAAAGGAGAGAAAATTGCATGAGCTTGTAACGCTGAGACTGACGCAATTCATGATCCACCAGACTCTAAGACTTTCTTTTTTCTCTTTCTATAGTCCTTCAGAT
>MGZZ01000177.1:354-1246 GCA_001802795.1 Ignavibacteria bacterium GWC2_36_12
GACCACATTTGGGGCGCAGCAGGAAGCAATATTTTTGGCGGCGGAGAAAAATGGAGCCAATTTGGGCAACTGGATAAAGATGATAACGTTTATATACAATTTAGGTATGAGTTTTAGCCGTATTGTTCTGATTTTTCTGGTCGTTCTGTTTCTTATTTCTCCTGCAACAGCGGAAAGACCAGTAGAAACGGTCTATTTCAGCGCCATCACCCTTTATCATCCTATTGTGATGTACCAGAAATACCAGCCGCTCATGAAATACCTTACAGAAAATACACCGTACAGGTTTGAACTTAAACTGAGTCAGGACTATAGAGATATAATACGTTTCCTTAAGAACAACGATGTCCAGGTAGCGCTGCTCGGAGGGGTAACGTACCTTGAAGCAAAACAGCAGTTCAATCTCATCCCGATTCTTAAGCCTTTGGGACACGACGGCAAGCCCTTTTACAGCAGCGTATTCATCGCAAGGACGGATAAAAAGATAAATGGTTTTTCCGACCTGAAGGGCAAGTCCGTGGCTTTCGCGTCAAAGCTGTCTACCTCGGGCAATCTGGCCCCGCTTTACTACCTGTACTCCAGGGGGATGAAACTCGGGGACTTCAGCAGGTACACGAATCTGAAGTACCACGACTCAGTTGCGCGGGAGGTGCTGAGGGGCAATTACGATGCCGGTGCGGTCATAGACTCCGTGGCCGACAGGTTCAAAAGCAGGGGGCTCAGGGTTATAGCGGTCACCGATCCGATTCCCGGGCTGCCGATTGTAGTGCGGGCGGATACTCCATCCAGCCTTATAACGGCCATAAAGAAGGCGCTTCTCTCCCTGGACTACCGTAATCCTGAACACCGCCGGATCATGGAACAGTGGGATGAAGAGTTCAGGTACGGGTTT